>JADLHM010000147.1 GCA_020848745.1 Deltaproteobacteria bacterium
AGGTGACAGCTACCGCCTGCGGGAAGCGGAACAGGCGCTCAAGAAGAAGCCGGTGCCCAAAGCTCGGCCGCCAAAAGCGTGATCGACGTGCGGTCCATTTTTCCGCGCTTCGTCAGGTCCGCCAACACTGTCCAGTCTCAGAGGGGAACCACCTCATCCCCACGGTGCCGCCGACGACGCGATCTCACGCGGCGCGGACTCGCGACGCGTCCTGACCGGGAGGAATCGGCACGCGAACGTGCTGCCGATTGCTCAACCGCAGCAGCACCTTCATGGAGTTCTCGAACTCCTCCATGGAGCGGACCTCGAAGATCCCTTCGGCCACCATCCGATTGAAGAGTTCCTCGCCGCGTGCGGTGCGCAAGATGGTGATCGTCCAGTCCATCGCCCCGACCCCGCCACAGGAAATGTCCGCCAGCTCGGCCGAAAAATCGCCGCAATGGTGGCATTCGGGCCGTGCGTACTCCTGCGCGGTCTTGAGCTTCATCTCCACGAGGCCGCCGTCCTTCTTGTAAATCAGGACCTTGCCCTTGACGTTGAATTTCTTGATCTCGGTGAGCGGAATTTCCAGCTCTTTCTCGATCTTCTCGACCATCAGGCCTTCGTAGGTGAATACTTCCGTGCAAAGAAGGCCGATGCTGAGGGCCACGCGCGTTCCGTACCCCTTCAGGAACTTGCTCTGCCGCTCGATGTGTTTCTCTTTCTTGCGGCCGTTGACGAGATACGACGCATCGACCAGCTGCATCTTCCGAACGGGCGTGATCTGACAAGGAACCCCGACGAACGCGACCTTCTCGACGCCGAGCCGGTCGGCGTCGGCGAGAGCGAGATTATTCGGACAATACGTGTACCAGGACCCGGCGCTCGTCATGAGTTCATCGACGCCGGTTACGAGCTTCGGCATGGGTTGCGCGGGTCGCTCCGGATCGGCGACGGAAACCGCCGCTCCGTCGATGACGCCGCGCTCGAACGCCCACCGCAACATCGCCGTCACGACGCCGCCGTCCTGCGCGCGCTCCCTGATCTCCGGCGCCACGGCCCGTGCCGCCACGATGCGGCGATACACGCCGAAAGCGCCCTTGTACGGCTGGTCTGGGCCATAGAGCAGATCGGCCAACTCGAACTCCCTCGGGTTCAGACGCGGGCAAACCTGCGCGCACACGTCGCAGCCGATACCCTCACTGATGCCGCAGTAGTCGAACGGAGCGCTCGCCTTGGCCACCTGTTTCGGCTTGCCGTCAACGTAGTCGATGACGTTGTGGGGACACACCAGGACGCACGAACCGCATTCGCAACAGCTACCGTACGCGACGACCTCGTTCATCATGGTCCTGAAGCTCGGGTTATGGGGCATTGCGGGACAATAGGTTGGCGCCGAGAGCGCTGTCAATTTCGACGGGTGCGGAAGCTCACCGGAGCCGCAGGAGCCGCGCAACCACGTCGACGGTCGCAACATCCGCCCCACGCCGTTTGAGCTCTCCGACAACGACCTGCGCCGCGACCTCGTCCGCTGTACCGGCGGCGTCGATCGCGAGGTGGGTCCGGATGCGTCGTCGCAGGAGCGCGGACGCGACATGCGCGATCCCGTGCTCGATGCCGGCACCGAACACGACGGCATCGCGGATGCCGGACGTCATGCGGAGAAACGCGCCGGAGTGCACGCCAAGATCGGGAGCGACTCCGCACCCGCTCTCCACAACCTCGTCCCCGGCTCCGAGCGGTGGAATGCCGTCGGGAAGCGCCAGCGCATCACGATCGCGACAGTGGGGGGGCGCACTCACCGCAGCGACGTATCCGTCCGCGTCGTGTCGACAGCGCACGCTGCCCCGACGGACCGCCGACGCGGTAGCGATCTCCAGGAGTCGAGCTCCGTTCCGTGCTGCCTCCATGCCCATAATCGGCCAGGAGCCGCCGATCCAGAGTTCGCGCTGGACGCACACGCCGACGAACAACGTCGCCCCGGGAAACATCAGTGCGACGGCTCGGCATGCCGGCGATTTCGGACCTCGAGCTGAATCGTGACGTGATGGATCCCGAAACGCTCCGCCAAGCGGTCGCTCATCTCCTCGAGGACGCCGTCGCTCGTCGTCGTGC
Organism: Deltaproteobacteria bacterium; assembly: GCA_020848745.1. Lineage (NCBI taxonomy): Bacteria > Pseudomonadati > Myxococcota > Myxococcia > Deltaproteobacteria bacterium. Next base: position 2,095 of record JADLHM010000147.1, read on the forward strand.
CGTCGACGACCGCATGAGCCGACAGCGCGCAGTGACCGGTCGTCAGGCTCCAGACATGCAGGTCGTGGATTTCCATGGCACCCGGCACCGCCTCCAGGATCCGCCGCAGCTCCTCCAGATCGATATGCCGCGGCGCCGCCTCCATGAGCACGTCGACGGCCTCCCGGATGAGTCCAAAGGAACTCACGAGGATCAGAATCGCGATGATGACGCTCGCGACGGCGTCGGCGGCGTTCCACCCGGTGGTGAGGATCACCAGCCCGGACGCGATCACCCCGACGGAGCCCAGGAGATCCGAGAGCACATGGAGCAGCGCCCCGCGTACACTGACGTTGCTGCTGGCGGTCCCCGAAAGGATCCACGCGGAAACGAGATTGACTCCGAGACCGATCGTTGCGACGCCGAGCACCCCGGCCCCGTGCACCTCGGGCGGCTGCATCGCCCGCTGCCACGCTTCCCAGAACACCCCGAGTACGACCAGCCACAAGACGAGTCCGTTCACGAGCGCCACCAAGATCTCGGCCCGATGGTACCCGTAGGTCTTGTGCTCGGTCGCAGGCTGGTCGGCGATCCAGAGGCCGAACAGCCCCAAGCCGAGCGCAATCGCGTCGGTGAACATGTGCGCGGCGTCACTGACGAGCGCGAGGCTGTTCGTCATCCAGCCACCCATCACCTCGATCGCCATGAATCCGAGGGTCAACGTCAACGCAACCGAGAGCGCACGACGACCGGTCCGCCGCGCCAGGGAAGCCCGTGACGCCGATGAAGCGTCGCGAGTCTGCGAGGCATCCACGGGGTCATGACGATGCATCACGATCACCCTATCGGATCGACCGCCGCGATCTCAATGCGACGATTCAGGCTGCGCCTATTCGCCGGCGTACGTCATGAGTGAGAACACCTCGGGAGTGTCGAGGCGCTTACGGCCACGCAGGAACGCCAGCTCGATGATGAACGCGCAGCCCGCCACCTCGCCGTCGAGCCGACGGACGAGCTCGATCGCGGCCGATGCGGTCCCGCCGGTTGCCAGAAGATCATCGACGATGAGTACACGGCTCTTGTTGCCGAACGCGTCCCGATGGATCTCGAGCGTATCGCTGCCGTACTCCAGTTCGTACCGCGCCGCGTAGGTCTGGTGTGGCAGCTTTCCCGGCTTCCGCACGAGCGCCAAGCCGAGACCCAGGCGATAGGCCACTGCCGCGCCGATGATGAAGCCCCGAGATTCGATGCCCAGCACGATGTCGATCGCGCCGCGATAGCGGTCGGCAATGCGATCCACGACTTCCTGGAGGGCGCCTCCGGAGGCCAGCAGTGGCGTGATGTCCTTGAAGACGATGCCGGGCTTCGGAAAATCGGGAATGTCACGAACGTAGGTCTTGAGTTCCGCATCCGTCATGTCGGGCTGTCCTTTGCGCGCTGCACGGTCTGGCTGGGAAGGAAATAGATGGGGTTCCGTGCGACGTTGTCCTTTCGGATCTCGAAGTGCAAGTTCGGACCGGACGTTCGTCCACTGCGCCCCACCTTGGCGACCGGCTGACCTTGTCGGACTTTCGAACCCGCGCCTACGAGGTTTTCTTCGTTGTGCGCATAGACGGTCGCGTAGCCACCGGCATGCTGCACGATGATGACGTTCCCGTACCCCCGTAGCGTATCGCTGTAGATGACGTCACCGTCGCGGGACGCGCGGACGACCGTCCCCGGTGGCGCTCCGATGTCGATGCCGTCGTGAAAGCTCCGTCCGCGCGGGCCAAAATTCGACGTCAACGTTCCGCTCACGAGCGGCCAAATGAACACGCCGGCACCCTGCGGAAAGTCACCCGCCGGTGGCGGCTCGGTCACGGCATGCTCGGGAGTGATGAGGTTCACCGGGAGCGAGCGCCGTCCACCAGGCACGAAGATGCGCTGTCCGACCTCGAGACGACTCGCGTCCTCGATCGCGTTGGCGCGCGCGAGTTCCGTGTGCGCAATACCGTAGGCCTTACCGATCCGATAGAGATTCTCGCCGCGCCGAACGACGTGATAGACTCCGTCGCCTCTCGCTAGCGAGCTCGATCGTCCGTGCCCGATGCCGCAACCCGCAAGCGCCACCAGGACGAGACCGAGCCCAAGGCCCATCCACAATCGCTCCCGCCACTCCACCACACGAGCCTCCCGGGCTCCCCGAGCCCTACGCAGCTCTCGCTACTGCCGCCACCCGTAACGTCCCACCAGCTTCACGAATCGGCAGTCGCCGAAGTACTCTTCGCGCAGCCCCTTGGGTTCTTTACGGATTCGGACGAGTGTTTGCAATTGTTCCTCCCCGATCGGGAAGACCAACGACCCGCCCTCGCGCAACTGCGCGAGCAGCGGACGCGGAACCTGCGGGGTGCCGGCGGTGATCAGAATACCGTCGAACGGAGCCTCCTCGGCCCAGCCGATGGTGCCGTCTCCGACTCGCGTCACGACGTTCGCGTAGCCGCAGGCGTCCAGCGTCGCGCGTGCCGCGGCCGCCAGAGAAGCCAACCGCTCGATCGTGTAGACGGTGGCGACGAGCTCGGCGAGGACGGCGGTCTGATAGCCGCAGCCCGTTCCGATCTCCAGCACGCGCTCGGCGCCGCGCAGCTCGAGGATCTGCGTCATCAGACCCACCATGTATGGCTGGGAAATCGTCTGCCGTTCGCCGATGGGAAGGGCTTTGTCGTCGTAGGCGCGTTGCTGCAGCGCTTCGGCGACGAATCGATGGCGTTCCACCTTGGACATCGCCGCGAGCACACGGACATCGGTCACACCTCGATCCACGAGCTGTTCTTCCACCATCCGCGCTCGCGCCCGCGCGAAGTTCATGGCCAATCCAGTCCGAGCCGCTCCAGCGCCGCGAACGATGGGTAGTGGGTGAGATCGAGGTGAATCGGCGTGATCGACACGGCTCCCTCGAGGATCGCCGCGTAATCGGTCCCCGGCTCGTGGACGAACCCGAGCTCGTCGCCGCCGATCCAATAGTATTTCTTGCCGCGCGGATCCGTCTTCTCGACGAGCGCTTCACCGAAGCGGCGCTTGCCCTGACGCGTGATGCGGAAGCCGGTCATCTCGCTACGCGCGCGATCGGGCACGTTGACGTTCAGCAAGGTGTCGGGAGGCAGGCCGTGCTCGAGCACCTTTGCGACGAGGCGGACTGCGAACTCCGCCGCAGGGCCGAAGTCGAACTGATTGCGTCCGGCGAGTGAAATCGCAACGGATGGGATCCCGAGCAACGTCCCCTCCATCGCCGCAGAGACCGTGCCAGAGTACGTGAGGTCGTCGCCGAGGTTGGCACCCTTGTTGATACCGGACACGACGAGTCCCGGACGCCCCGGCAGAATGCCGGAGACCGCCAGGTTCACGCAGTCGGTCGGGGTTCCGTCGATGGCGATCTGACGCGGCGCGATCTCCTCGACGCGAAGCGGCCGGTGAAGTGTGAGCGAATGGCCGGCAGCGCTCTGCTCCCGATCAGGCGCGACCACATAGACGTCACCGACGGGTTCCACTGCACGCGCCAGCGCTTGGATGCCGTCCGAGCGGATGCCGTCGTCGTTGCAGACCAGAATGATCATGCCGCTACCCTGCCCCACCCCCACACACGAGGCCCTACCGTACGTCATCCTGCCTATGCGGGCCAAGCGCCGGAGCTGAAGGCGGCCGCAGCGCCGTGACCGGGAGCACGACGTTCCCGGCTACGGCCTGCCGCGGCGCTTCATCGAGTCGGGGCGGCCGGATTTGAACCGGCGACCACACGCACCCCAAGCGTGTGCGCTACCAGGCTGCGCCACGCCCCGAGTGTCCGCGGCACGCGCGAACGCAGAGGGCGTACCACGAGGCTTTCAGAGGCGCAACAAAACGGTTCCGTCACGATTCTGACCCGGGTCGACGAAGCATGGAGCGCGACTGCGGGCAAGTGCCAGAGTGTGTGCGCGCGTCAAATTTGGCCGCACCGGCACGGCCTCAGGTGTCAACTTTGTAGCGTTGCAGAGTGCTATGCGCTGCGAACGGGCGCCCGAATCCACGCATCGGCGGGGACTCGCATGCAGGTACGCTACTGGCCTGTCGTTTGCTGTCTCCCTGCTTCGTCGAAGCGACGGGACGAGATCGCGACCAAAGGAGACGCGCCATGATGGAGAGCCAGGCCGGCGAGCGAGCATCGCTCGATATGATGACCGAATCCGAACCACGTCGCCTTCCCGTGCGCGACAGCTTGAGCGACCTGCTCGGGCCCGACGTCATCCTGCCGCAGCAGTTCTTCGACGGGCCACGGGGCGACAGCGACTTCTCCCCCGAGAAGGCTTTGATGCTGGCGATCCTCGAGGACGCGATCCGCTGCTTCCAGGAGTACTTCCGGACGACGCGCGCGCGGCCTCGAATGCTGTCTCGACAAGCAGAGCGCTGGATCCGGACGCGTGATTGGAACTGGCCCTTCTCCTTCAACAACGTATGCGAGGCGCTCGGCATCGACTCGGACTGCATGCGAGATGCCTTGCTCCGCATGAAGTACGAGCACCTCATGACGCAGGAGCGGCCGCGGACCTACACGCGGCCGGCGCGGATCGTTCGTCTCAACGCCCGGGCCAAAGGCGGCAAACGCTGACCCGATTCGACCCCGCCCGGAAACCGACGCGACGAAAGCTTAGCTCGGATTGATCGTCTTCTTCAGAACCTGGCTGGCCTTGAAGGTGAGCACCTTGCGGCCCGTGATGATGATCTCTTCGCCGGTTTGCGGGTTCCGGCCCTTCCGCGGTCGCTTTTGATTCACGACGAAGTTTCCGAACCCGGAGATCTTCACCTTGTCGCCGTGCTCGAGACGGCTCTTGATGATCTCGAAGATCGACTCGACTACCTCGGAGGCCTCCTTCTTCGAGAAGCCAACCTTCTCGTAGATCCGCTCGACGATGTCCGCCTTGGTCATCGTCGCGTTCTTCGTCGCCACGGGCATCCCGTCGTTCACCGGCGTACCTCCAAAGGTAGTTTCGCAACCAGCCGTGCGACTAGCCGGTCGTGCGTGGCTTTGACCTCGTCGTCCGTGAGCGTTCGGTTCGAAGCGCGGTACGCGATGCTATACGCGAGGCTCTTCTTCCCCTTCGGAATGGGAGACCCGGTGTAGTGATCGAACACTCTCACCTCTTCCACCAAGGGCTCCGTTGCCTCCTTGACTGCGTCGAGGACTCGTTGCGCCGGGAACTGTTCGTCGACGAGAACCGCGATGTCGCGCGACACGGCGGGAAATCGCGGAAGTGGGCGAAAAATAACGCGGCCGGGACAGTACTGAACGACCCTCGCCAAGTCAAGTTCGGCCAGCCAGGGCTCGCCGTCGAGCCCGCGTGCGGCACGCAGGTTCGGGTGAAGGGCACCGAGGTATCCGCACGACACCCCGCCGACCTCGATGCGCGCAGCCTTGCCGGGATGCAGATACCCAGCTTCCGACTCCAGGGGCTCCCAGCGGACCGCGTCGAGATGGAGCTCCGCGAAGATCGCCTCGAGCGCACCCTTCAGGTCGAAGAAGTCGCACGGTCGGGACGTCCCGCCGACCCATTCCGGAGGCCGAGCACCGGCGAGGAGGATCGCCAATGTCTGCACCTCGTGGTACCGGTCCGCCTCGCGCGAGAATGCGCGACCGAGCCCGTACGCGGCCACCTGGGTCGCACCCTGGCGCCGATTCTCCACGTACACACGGAGCAGACCCGGCAAGAGGCTTCTTCGAAGCTCCGCCATCTCCACCGACAACGGGTTGGTCAGGACGACCGAGTCTCCGATCAGCTCGGGAAGTCCAGGGAAATCTCGGTTGTCCTCGGCCGAAACCATCGCGAGCGCGATCGTCTCGTCGAATCCCGCGCCGGCCAGTCGAGCGCGTAGGCGCTGCTCGATGTCGTGGCTCGGGCCCATACCGGGCCCACCCGCGCCGATCGCAGGCATCGACGCCGGGACCGCGTCGTACCCGATCACCCGGGCGATCTCCTCGACCAGATCGACCTCGTTCTGCAGATCGAAGCGATGGGTTGGCGGCACGACCCGGCGCACCTGGGGGCCGCTTCCCGACACCGTGGCCCCGAGCGCACGCAGGGGGCGCTCCATCTCGGGAATCTTGAGCGTCGCGCCGAGCAGCGCATTGACGCGTGCGGGCCGCAACCGGATCGCCGCGCGCGGGCGTCGTCCGGCGCTCCGTGCCTCGAGGACGCCCTTCGCGACCTGACCGCCCGCGTTCCCGGCGATCAGCTCGGCGACGCGGTCGAGCGCGACGCGAGTGCCGCCGGGATCGACGCCGCGCTCGAAGCGATACGATGACTCCGTCATCAGTCCGAGACGCCGGGCCGTCCGTCGGACGGTCTCGGGAACGAAGAACGCGCTCTCGACAAAGATGTCCACGGTATCGGGCTTGATCTCGGAATCTGCGCCACCCATCACCCCCGCGATGGCGATCGTCCCCTCCGCATCCGCGATGACCAGATCGTCGGCTACGAGCTCTCGGACCTGACCATCGAGCGTCTCGTAGCGCTGGCGGTCGCCTGCGCGCCTGACCGTGGCGCATGCGCCCCGCAACCGATGCAGATCGAACGCATGCAGCGGCTGCCCCCGCTCGAGCATCACGTAGTTCGTAGCATCGACGACGTTGCTGATCGGCCGCAACCCGACCATCGCGAGGCGCGTCTGCATCCAGAGCGGCGACGGCGCCACGCGGACGTCGCGCACGATGCGGGCAGCGTAACGCGGACAAAGATCCGGTGCCTGCACGTCGACGCGCGCGGACCGCGAGGCCGGCGCCCCCCGTTCGGAAAGCGACGGGCTCCGGACGTGGAGAGACGCTCCCGTCAGCGCCGCGACCTCGCGCGCAACGCCCAGAAGGCTCAGGCAATCACCGCGATTGGGCGTCACCGACAGCTCGAGGATCGTGTCCTCGGCGCCGAGGTATGCGACCAGCGGCGTTCCGACCGGCGCGTCGGCGGGGAGGATCATGATGCCCCCCGCATCGTCCTCCGAGAGACCGAGCTCACGAACGGAGCACAACATGCCGTGCGATCGTTGTCCGCGGATGGTCGTTTCTTCGATGCGCTTCCCATCCGGCAGAACCGTTCCCGGCACGGCCAGAGCGACGCGATCGCCCGCCTGCATGTTGCTCGCGCCGCACACGACGACGACCGTCCCTGTCGCTCGCCGCACCTGGCACAACCGTAGGCGATCCGCGTTGGGATGCGGCACCATGTGCTCGATGGCCGCGATCTCAACGGCGGTCCAGGTCGGTCGTCGTTCCTCGACGGATTCCACCTCGAGACCTGCCATCACGAGAGTTTCCGCCAGCTCGTCGGGCGCGAGCAGGACATCGACGAGCTCGCGCAGCCAGTTCAAGGTGATCTTCACGATCGCTCTCGAATCAGAACTGTCGCAGGAAGCGCAGGTCGCTTTGGTAGAACAACCGGATATCGGTGATGCCGTATTTCAACATCGCCATGCGCTCCACCCCCATCCCAAACGCGAAGCCCGATACGACCTCGGGATCATATCCGACCGAGCGAAAAACCTCCGGATGGATGAGGCCGGAACCAAGGATCTCGAGCCATCCGGTCGCCTTGCAGACACGACACGAGTCACCGGTCGGGAGCTGGCGCGCGCCCCGGCAGATCACGCAACTGATGTCGACTTCGGCGCTGGGCTCCGTGAACGGAAAGAAACTCGGCCGGAACCGCACACGCGTATCGTCGCCGAACATGCGTTGCACGAAGAGCGCCAGCACACCCTTCAGGTCTCCGAACGTGACGCGACGATCCACGAGAAATCCTTCGATCTGATGAAACATCGCCGAGTTCTTCACGGTCTCGACTTCGTGACGGTAGACGGGGCCCGGAACGAGTGCCGCGATCGGCGGCTCCTGATTCTCCATCACGCGGATCTGCACCGGCGAGGTGTGGGTTCGGAGCACGTGCGATCCATCCACGAAGAACGTGTCGTGCATGTCGCGTGCGGGGTGATCGGCCGGAATGTTGAGCGCCGTGAAGTTGTGGTGGTCGTCCTCGATGTGCGGCCCCTCGTAGACCGAGAAACCGAGACCGACGAGGATGCCGACTGCCTCGTCCAAGACGGCCGTCAGCGGGTGGACGTGTCCCCGAGGAACGATCCGCCCCGGAAGCGTCACGTCGGTGCGTTCGTTCACCAGCGCCAGTGCGCGCCGTTCCGCATCCCAGCGCCGCCGGAGCGACTCGATCTGCTCGTCGACCCGTCGCTTCAGCTGATTGGCGAGCTCGCCGATGACCGGGCGCTCTTGCCCGGGAAGGGCTCCGACACCGCGCATCACCTCCGTCAGCCGGCCCTTGCGCCCGAGGTACCGGACGCGGATCCGTTCGAGATCGTCATCCGTCCGACACGTACCGAGCGCATCCTGGATCTCGGCGCCGAGTGTCTCGAGTGTCGCTTTCATGTGCGACGTGGTCCGAACACGTCGTCAAGAAACCGGGGCCGACGCCGGGCGGCACCGACCGACACGGCGTCAGGCAACGGCCAGCTTGGCCAGGTCGCCGAAGGCCGCGGGATCACGCACCGCGAGATCCGCCAGCACCTTCCGATCGAGGTCGACTCCGGCCTTCTTGAGACCGGCCATGAGCCGGCTGTAGGTGACCCCGTGGGTTCGCGCCGCAGCGTTGATGCGGATGATCCAGAGCCCGCGAAATTCGCGCTTGCGGACCTTCCGATCCCGGTACGCGTACGTGAGCCCCTTCTCCACCGTCGAACGTGCCTGCCGGTATCCCTTGCGGCGACCACCGACATTGCCCTTCGCGAGCTTCAGCAGCTTCTTGTGACGCTGCCGCCCCTTCGTGCCTCGTTTTACCCGTGGCATGAACGTCTATCCCTTCGCGCCCTAGAGATACGGGATGAGCTTCTTGATGTTCTCGTGATCGACCATCGCGACCAACCCATCGCTGCGGAGCTGTCGCTTTCGCTTCCTTCCCTTGTGGGAGAGGATGTGGCGCCGGTAGGCCTTGGCGCGCTTGATGCGCCCGCTCCCGGTGGTCTTGAAACGCTTTGCCGCGCCGCGGCAGGTTTTGATCTTCGGCATCGTACCCCTCGCCCCGGATCCGTCGCTCAGCGCGGTTGGAGCATCATCGACATGTTGCGGCCTTCGAGCCGCGGATTGAGCTCCATATTGCTCAGATCCTTCACTTTTTCAAACACGCCCAGCAGCTTGTCGCGCCCGATCTCCGGATGCGTGATCTCGCGCCCGCGGAAGAAGACCGAGACCTTCACGCGCTGACCGCGCTCCAGGAACTTCCGGATGTGCGCGACCTTGAAATCGATGTCGTGTCCGTCGGTCCGTGAGCCCATCTTGACTTCCTTGACCGTGACGAACACCTGCTTCTTCTTGGATTCTTGAGTTTTTTTCTTCTTTTCGTAGCGAAACTTGCCGTAATCCATGATGCGGCAAACCGGTGGATTCGCCGTCGGAGCGATCTCGACGAGATCGAGTTCCTTGCTCTCGGCGAGGCGAAGCGCCTCGGGAGTCTCAAGCACCCCGAGCTGTGCCCCGTCTGCGTCGATGACGCGGACCTCGCGCACGTGAATCTGATAGTTGATGCGGGTCTGGACCTCTTTGCTGCTTATGGGACACCTCCTCCCATGACGGGACGAATCTCGGCCATGGCCACCTCGATCAGTTCAGCGACGGCCATGGAGGCCAGCGTACCAGCGCCGCGGCGCCGCGGCGCGACCGTACCGGTCGCGACCTCCTTGTCGCCTACGACCAGAACGAATGGAACCTTCTGCAGCTCGGCCTCACGGATCTTGTAGCCGAGCTTCTCCTTCCGCACATCCGCCTCCGCACGCAAACCCGCCGCCCGCAGCCTACCCAGCACATCATCGGCATACGCATGCTGATCCTCGGTGACCGTCACGAGCCGCATCTGCACGGGCGCAAGCCACAGCGGAAAATCCCCGGCGCAATGCTCGATGAGGATGGCCATGAACCGCTCGATCGAGCCGAGGAGCGCTCGGTGGATCATCACGGGCCGCTCCTCTTCGCCGGCCGAGTTCACGAAGTGGAGATCGAACCGCTCCGGCATCGAGAAATCGAGCTGGACGGTGCCGAGCTGCCACTCGCGTCGCATGGCATCGAGGATGCAGAAGTCGATCTTCGGACCGTAGAAGGCGCCGTCGCCGGCGTGGAGCTCATACGCGATGTCCCGATTTTGCAGCACCCGCGCCAGCGTCGATTCCGCACGCTCCCACATCGCATCGCTTCCGGTCGACTTCTCCGGACGCGTGCCGAGATAGATGCGACGCTCGGCGAACCCGAACAGATCGTACGTGCGGAACAGCATGTCGATCACCCGACCGACCTCGCCTTCGATCTGGTCGGGCGTGCAGAAGATATGCGCGTCGTCCTGGGAAAACGATCGCACTCGCGTGAGCCCGGCGGTTACCCCTGATCGCTCGTACCGATGCAGGCGCCCGAAGTCGGCAAGCCGCATCGGTAGGTCACGGTACGATCGCGTCGACATGCCGTAGAGGAGGCAGTGACTGGGGCAATTCATCGGCTTCACCGCCATCGCCCGTTCGTCCGCCTCGGTGAAGTACATGTTGTCGCGATAGTTGTCGTAGTGGCCCGAGCGCTTCCACAGTTCCACGTCGAGCACCTGCGGCGTCAGCACTTCTTGATAACCGAACTGGTCGTACAGACGACGGATGTAGGCGATGAGCTCGTTGTAGACGAGCGCGCCCTTCGGGTGGAAGAACGGACTCGCTGGCGCTTCTGGATGGAAGCTGAACAGGTTCAAATCGCGCCCGAGGCGGCGATGATCGCGACGTTTCGCCTCCTCGAGCATCGCGAGGTGCGCCTTGAGCTCCTTCGGCGATGCGAAAGCGGTTCCGTAGATCCGCTGGAGCATTTCGTTCTTCTCGCTCCCGCGCCAATACGCCCCGGCGACGCTCGTCAACTTGAACGCCTTCAAGCGCCCCGTCGACGGGACGTGCGGCCCTCGGCACAGATCGGTGAAGTCGCCCTGCGCATACAAAGACACGCGATCATCGGCGATGCTCTCGATGATCTCGACCTTGTAGTCCTCGCCGAGCTCGCGGAAGAACGCGACGGCCTCCGGCTTCGACACCTCGCGGCGCTCCACGGCGAGGTTGGCGCCCGCGATCTCCTGCATCACTTTCTCGATGCGCTCGAGGTCCTCGGGCGTGAACGGGCGGGCATACTTGAAGTCGTAGTAGAATCCCGACTCGATGACGGGCCCGATGGTCACCTGGGTCTCCGGAAACAACCGCTTCACCGCGTGCGCCATCAAGTGGGCCGTCGAATGCCGGATGACCTCGAGACCCTCGCGAGAGTCCGGGAAAATCGGTCGGACGGCGGCGTCGCCTTCGATCGGACGCGACAAGTCCACCACCCGATCGTCCACGGCGGCCGCGATCGCCTCTCCGAGACGTCGCTCGCCCAGAGCGCGCAAAGCCTCGACGGCGGTGGTCCCGACCTCCACGTCCACGAATTCCCCGGTTGGCTTGGCGATGCGGATGGTGCCCGCGCTCATGCGCTTCGCGGGCGAAGATGTCTTGGTAGGCACGGGCGGGATTGAACCGCCGGCCTCTTCCGTGTCAAGGAAGCGCTCTCCCACTGAGCTACGTGCCTGAGATTCGATAACAGATTGTTTTGGCTATCAATC
>JADLHM010000148.1 GCA_020848745.1 Deltaproteobacteria bacterium
GCGCCGGCGTCCTCCTCTACCCCGATGGCTATGCCACCCTCGACGTCGGCTCAGCCCCGGCCGTCGCCGAGCGCTTCAAGCGCCTCGATCGACTCCTGAAAGCGGCGTAGTTTTTGTCACATCAAGGCTAACTGGTCTTGCCCCGGTCGTGCAGACACCTGAGTTAAGCCGCTGAGCGGCGGTTGTAAAAGCGGTCCTCGTAGTCGACTGGATTCAGCATGTCGATCGCGGAGTGACGACGTTGCCGGGCGAGAAGATCAACTCGCCGGAGAATGACGCTTTTTCCTTTTTCTACCAATCAGCCGACACTACCGGGAGCGCTTCGTCCAAACGAATGTCGACGTACGTTCCGTCGCCGCCGTTGACCCTGCATTACGCACGGCCAACCGTCTGCGCACGGCGCCATCGGTCCCAGCGCCACTCGTTGCGCGCCACGCCGCAGAGGTAAGCAAGCGTGGTCGTGGCGGCAATACGGAGTCGCGGTGCACGTCGAATGCCGTAGACCATCACAAAGAGGGCGTCGGCAACGTGGTCCTTCGCGACGGTGATGCCGCATCGGCAGCGGGCGGCGACGATCCGCGTCGCGCAGCTACGGCGTGTGTGCAGCGCGATCGCGGCGGCATTGCGATCGTCCTCTCGCAGACCGAACCACGCGGCGACACGTTCCGTGGCCGCACCGCAGCGCTCGCCGCCTGCCGCGTCATCATCGTGAGCGATCAGAGCTTATCCGTGGCGGCGCAACCGTGCTGCGACGAATTCCGAGAGTGTCTTCCCGGCCCGCTTGGCGTCGCGCCGGACGCTCTCGAGCAGCTTCGGTGGCAATCGTAACGTGATCGGCTTGTTGCCCGTGGATGGCCGGCCAGCTCCCGCCCGCGAACCCCCATGACCGGGAAGAATCTCCTTCCCGACACGCCGACCGATCTTGATCGGTTCATCGCTGTATACGATTCGCTTGCTCATAGAACAGCTTGCCCTTTCTCCAGTAGCCCGCACCGATGATCCGGATGCGGTCGCTCCGGATCACAAAGCGGACCGTCAAAATGCCGCCGCCCACGCGCCCAAAGGCAAAGAAACGAGCCTCGGACCGGCTATGGGTCGCATCTTCGGCGAGCACGATCCGGGGATCATCGAACACCTGCTTCGCGAGCTCGAAGGAGACGCCGTGCTTGGTGAGGTTTTCCCGGGCCTTCTTCGGGTCCCACTCGAACTCCACCGCGGTACGATAGCCGACGGTTCTCGATTGTCAACGTCGTAATTCAAGTTCGGTCCGACCAAACCTCCCCATCTCATTCCCCATGTCACCGAGCTTCTCGGCTGACGCGATATCGCCACCCACGCGACGGTGCCCAACCGAAGGACGGATGGGTGGGCACGGCTCCGGCCGATCGAGAAGGCGGCGATCGCGGTTGCCGATCACTGCTGCGGCTGTACTCCACGCTCGAGTCGACCGCGATCACCGGCGCGTCTGCTCCAGCGTCTCGCGGACGACGTCATCGGTCAGCGGAGGAAGCTTCTCCTTCGGGACCGTGGTCACGCCACTGGCGCGTCGCACCAGCGACATCGGGAGAACCCATGCTTCATCATCGTTCATCGGCCTGGCTCGTCGGAGCGACCGTCGCGATGCTGCTCTCCTGCCCCTTCACGGCTCGCGCTGCGCTCATGGGCGACCTCGACCCGACCTTCGGCGACGACGGCGTCGGCGTCGTCGCGATTCCGCCGGTGTCGTCGTTCGACGACCTCTACGCCGTGACGCTCCAACCCGACGGGAAGATCGTCGCGGTCGGCCGCGTCGATTTCGGGAACGACGATGTCGCGGTCATCCGCCTCCACGCGGACGGCACGCTCGACGACTCGTTCAGCGGCGACGGGATCGCAATCACGTCGGTCGGCAGCGGTAACGCCCGTGGATCCGACGTGATCGTGCAGGCCGACGGAGCGATCGTCGTGACGGGCCGCGCGGTCGGCGCGTCGGGTGGCACCGACGTCCTTCTGATCCGCTATCTCGACAACGGCACGCTCGACGGCACCTTCGGTACGGGCGGCATCGTCCTCACCAACGTCGCGGGCGGGACCCAGAGCGACAACGGCATCGGCATCGTCCAGCAGCCGGACGGGAAGCTCGTCGTCGCCGGCAACGGCTTTCCCGGCGGCGTGTCGCAGCTCCACGTCCTCCGCTACCTCTCGAACGGCGCGCTCGATCCGGACTTCGGGACGGGCGGCGTCGTCGCCGAGCCGGCCGGCGCGTTCTACGCGAGCAAGCTCACGCTACTGCCGAGCGGGAAGATCCTCGCCGTCGGCTCCTGTCTCGTCGGCGGCTGCCTCGTGCGGTACCTCGACGACGGCTCGCTCGACACGACCTTCGGACCCTTGAACGACGGCGTCAGCGCGGGCGGCCGCGGGCGTGACGACCTCTGGGTGCAGCCCGACGGCAAGATCGTCGGCGTGGGGCCGAGCGGCTCCCGTGGGGCCGGGCTCACGCGCTGGAACGCGGACGGTACGCCCGACACCAGCTTCGGTCTCGATGGAAGCGTGTACGAAGATCCCGAAGGGGAGCGCGGCTTCGGCGACCAGGACACCTACGCGATCGCCGGCCAATCGGACGGCAAGATCCTCGTCAACAGCCAGACGCTCGTGCCCGTGATCGACGAGTTCGGCGACCTCGTCTTCGGACGGGCGGCGACGGCCGTGCGCTTCAATGCGGATGGCGCGATCGACCAGAGCTTCGGCCCCTTCGGCGACGGCGTGTCGATGGGCGCCGTGCCCTTGACGTTCGGCGACGACTACCTGAACCAGGGCGACTTCAACGACCTCGTGATCGACACCGACGGACGTCTGCTCGGCGTCGGGCTCGCCGACGTGCGGACCATCGGGACGGGATTCGACCGCATGTTCGCCCTCGCGCGCTACGATCTCGCGGGCTGCAGCGGTGTCGCCAGGCCGACGCTCACGGTGAACAACCTCCTTGCCCCGGCAGGCAACGAGAAGCTCCAGCTCGCCGGCACGGTGACCGTGCCAACGACGCCCGCGCTCGATCCGGTCGCGAACGGGCTCCGCATCCACTTCACTGACCTCGCCGGGGGCACGTACATCGACGTCCCGATCCCACCCGGCGCCGGTTGGAAGAGCAGCGGCCAGCCCGGCACGCATTGGACCTACAAGAACAAGCTCGGCCTCCAGGGCCTCACCAAGGTCGACGTGAAGCAGGACAAAGTCCCCGGGCGCTACAAGATCAAGGTCCAGGGGAAGAACGCGGACTTCATGGACCTCACCCAAGGGGTGAATGGCGACCTCTTGATCACCGTCACCTTCGACGTCGCGGCGATGCCGCCGACCCAGTGCGCTGGCTTCCAGTGGCCGGGCCTGCCGCTCACGATACGTGCGTGCGAGGAAAACGCGAGCGGCAAGACGCTCAAGTGCAAGTAGGAATCGGTGAAGGCGATTCACGACGCCGTGCAGAGGCGGGTGGGCTTGCTCACGAACAGGCGGCGCACCGGCCTCGTGAACTGGTCGGCAAACGAGATCTGCAGATCTTTCGGCAGCTTCGGCTGTCCCTTGGCGAGCTTGGCCTTGTAGCAGAGGAAGTGATCGACGCCGTGGTCGAACGAGTTGGGCGGCGTCGGAGCGGGGTTCGGCGACAGACTCTTGGCCGTCGGGACGAGGAGCAATTCCGGCTTCATACCCAGATCGAGCGCGATCGTGTGGAGCGCCGTGGTGACCTGGACGCCGGTGCGCTTCACGGGTTTCGGTTGCTGTGGCAAATGAACCGACTGGGTTCCCATCGACCGCAGCCTCTACGACGCCTGCCTCGATCTCCGAGACTACCGGGCGTGACGTTCCGAGGCGGGCGGGCGAGCGAAGTGCGCCGGTTACGACCTCACATCACCTCACGTGACTCGATGGGAGCGCTGTTGATCGCCGTTCACTAGAGCCATCGCCTAGTCCGACCCTCCGCTCCCGGTCAACTGCTTGAGGCTCGCGGACCATCGCATCGCCGCGCGTGCAAGGCTGGCTCGAGAACGTGTGCGCCGCGGGGCGCGGCCGGCGCGGCGGCGAGACGCGCCCGCCGCGTCGGGGCGGAATCCCTCTACGCAGCCCACTCCTTCAGCACGCGTCGCGCGATGCCGATGCGCTGGATCTCGGATGTGCCCTCGACGATCGTGTAGACGCGAACCATGCGGGAGACGCGCTCGAGCCCGGTCTCGAGCAGGCAACCAGTGCCGCCGTGGATCTGGATCGCCTCGTAGGCGGCCCGGTTCACCATTTCGGAGGCGTACAGCTTTACCATCGCGGCCTCCTTGCGGACGTCGAGCTTCCGATCCCACATCGCGGCGACCCTCGTCACCATGCTCTCCACCGCGAAGAGCTCGGTCGCCATGTCGGCGAGCTTCCATTGGATGCCCTGATTGTCGCCGATCGGTCGCCCGAATTGTCGCCGCTGCGCAGCGTAGGCGGCACTGGCGGCGAGCAGTCGACGGGCGATGCCAGCAGCACCGGCGCCGATCTTGATGCGATTCGCGTTGATCCAATCGAGCGCCAGTGCCAGCCCGTATCCTTCTTGGCCGAGGATGCTCGTCGTGGGCACCGCGCAGTCCTCGAACACGAGCTCGCCCTGGAAGCCGGTGAATCCCATGCAGGTGTGGACACGCCCGACGGAGAAACCCGGCGTGCCCTTGTCCACGAGGAAGCAGGTGATGCCGCCCATCGCGCCCCGCGTCTCGTCGGTCACGGCGAAGACCATCGCGAAATCGCACTGCGGGGCGTTGGTGATGATGTTCTTGGTCCCGTTCAACACGTAGCCGCCGTTCGCCCTCCGCGCCTGCAGGCGGAGGCCGCCCGCATCCGAGCCGGCCTCGGGCTCCGACAACGCGAAGCAGGTGGAGAGGTCGCCGCGTACGAGCGGTCGCAGATACTTCTCGCGCTGCCGCTCGTCGCAGGCGAGCAGGATCGACGACGGCCCGCCGGGCCCGCCCATCACGTCCTCGAAGAAGACGGTCTCGTGCGCCAGCGCTTCCATGTCGAGCGGCACCCGCTCGGAAAGCGAGAGTCCGCCTCCGCCCGCCTCGCACGGCATGTCGGAAGCGTACAGGCCGAGTTCGCGCGATCGCCGGCGCACTTTGCGCCGGAGTTCGACCGGCGGTGCGACGTCCGCCGACAAACGAGCCTCCTTCTCCAGCGGAATCACTTCGTCACGCAGGAACCGTCGCAACGTGTCCTTCAAAACCTCGATGTCATGCGTTCTCGTCGTCATGGTGCTCCTCCGATCCCGGGACCGCGGCATGCGTCGTCGCTGGCCCGAATGAAGAGAGCCCGGCGGATCCGGTTCGGGACCGCGCCGGGCTCTGGGTTCGCAACCTCTGGCCTCTCGTTCACACGTTGGAATGCCCGTCGGGCACGTCGCCGGGAGGGCCCGCGCGCCGCCGCCGGCCCTCCAACGGAATGCAATGGATGCGCTTGCAGCGGCGACAGAGGATCTCGACCCCCGCGGGAACCAGGCGGGCAACGAGATTGCCGCACAGGCACCGCGCGTCACGCGCTGCCGCCGACGTCACGCCGGCGTGCGCCCTGCCCTGGTCGCCAGCGAATCGAGAAAGAGGGTTCCCCATGCTTCCACCTTGGAGCGGTCGAGCTCGGCGTCGAGGCCGAGCATGTGGATCAAGTCGAAGGACAGGCCGATCGCCATGAAGTGCCAGGCAGCGATGCGCGCATCGACGCCGCGCCGGACGAGGCCGCGGGCCTTGCCCTCGTCGAGGGTGGCTTCGACGAAGCCCACCATGGCCCGGAAGTTGTCGCGCACCGTGCGGCGAATGGCGGGATCCTCGATCTCGGCGATTGCCTCGTAGAAGAGCCTGAGCACGGGCGAGCGCTCCCGCAGGTGATCGTAGTACCCGAGGCCGATCGCACGCAGGGCCTCGACCGGGTTCCGAGCCTCCGCGCCGACCTGGCGCCAGATCTCGAGCAGGCGCGTGCCCGTCGCCGCGAGCGTCTCGCGATAGAGATCGCGCTTGCCGGCGAAGTAGCGATAGAGGGCCGGCTCGGAGATCCCGGCTGCGCGGGCAATTTCCGCGGTACCGACCTTGGCGTAGTTCGATTTCGCAAAGACGGCACCGGCGACGTCGAGGATCTGCTGCCGCCGTTCCCCCGCGGTTCGTCGTGGAGCGCGGAGTACTTTCCGCTCGGGCCTTCGCATAGTGAGTATTCACTAACCTCATTTCCGATGTCGGTCAAGAGCTCATCGAATCCGGCGCCGACCAGGACTACCCGTCAGGGCGCAGGCGTCCTCTGAAGGCGCGCGAGGCCGGGCCCCCGACGTGACCGGCGTACCCGACTGGTCTACATAGGCGGGCCATGACCGTAGCCAAGGCGAAGCCCGGCGCTAGAACCAAGTCCGCCTTCGATATCCGCTTTGATGCGCAAAAGATCGCCTTCGCGCCCTTGATGTTCCAAGCGGCGCGATTGCTTCGTGACTTCGGCGTCCTCAAAGCCCTCGAAGCGAGCAAGGGCACGGGCCTGACGCCTGGTGAGGTGGCCAAACAAACCAACCTGTCGCACTACGGCGCGCGCGTGTTGCTCGAAGCTGGCCTGTCGATGGACCTGGTCGAGGCCGATGGCCACAACGAAGCGCGCTACAGCCTCAGCAAGACCGGCTGGGTGCTCGAGCACGACGAGATGACGCGCGTCAACATGGATTTCGTGCAGGACGTTTGTTACCGTGGCGCGTTCTTCTTGAGAGAGTCGTTCGAGCGGGGGCGCCCCGCCGGCCTCGAGGTCTTCGGCGAGTGGCCGACGGTCTACGAAGCCCTCTCCCAACTGCCGGCGCACGTGCAAAAGAGCTGGTTCGCCTTCGATCACTACTATTCGGACCCGGCGTTTCAGCAGGCCCTCCCACGGGTATTCGCCGACAAGCCGAAGCGTTTGCTCGACGTCGGCGCCAATACCGGCAAGTTCGCGGTGCTCTGCGCCAAGCACGACCCCCTGGTCGCCGTCACCATCCTCGACTTGCCCGGCCAGCTCGCCAAGGCCGACGCCAACGTCAGGGCGGCGGGGCTCGGTGGTCGGGTCGTCGGGCATCCGCTCAACTTGCTCGATCACGCCACGGCCTTTCCGGAGGGCTTCGACGCCGTGTGGATGAGCCAGTTCCTCTGCTGCTTTCCCGAGTCGGATGTCGTGCAGTTGATCCGTCGCGCCGGCGCGGCGCTCGCCCCCGGGGGCTCGCTGTGGATTCTCGACACGTATTGGGACGAGCAAGAAAACACCGTGGCGACCTACTGCCTACACGCCAGCTCTCTGTATTTCACCTGCATCGCCAACGGCACCAGTCGCATGTACCACTCCGACGACATGCGCGCCTGCGTGCGAGAAGCCGGCCTGCGCATCGTCGACGAAAGACGCACCCTCGGCATCTCGCACACGCTCTTCCAGTGCCAGAAGGCGTAGAGCTGCACCGATCACCGAGGCGCCGCGCTCGTTGCCCGAACCGCCGCGCGCGGTCGCGGCCGCGGGATTCGTGGCGCGCGGTCTGGCGATCTCCGGAGCGTGAAGCCCTACGGCAGCGTCGTCCCTTGCCGACCGGTAGCGGGACCGACCTGCGGCGCCGTATCGCCGGATTGCAGCACGCCGGCGAATTCCGCGGCATACGGCTCGAACAGCCGGCGGACAGAGCCGGCGTCGAGCCCGAACTGCTCCAGGGAATACAGGTGCCGCCCGTGCCTGTTCTGGGGATGGGTGGCCAGGTAGGTGGACATCGCCGTTTCGGCCTGTGGCGAGAGCTCATCGCCGAACCGCTCGTAGATTCGCCGCACGGCGCCGAGCGGATCGCGAACCAGCTCGCGATATCCGAGGTCGAAGAAGCGGCCCGAGCCGAGCTCGCGGCGAACCGCGATCGCGCGAAGGATGTCGCCGAGGGATTCCTGCACGAGCTGCTCGGAGAGGCGGTGTACGTCCACGCGGCGCATGACCATGCTGCGCAAAGTGGCCCTCAGGCTGCAGGCGGAAGGCAGCACCTCGAGCGGATCGCGATGAAGCTGGACGATGCACGCGTCGGGGAACGCCGCCAGCAAGGCATCCAGGTAGTGCAGGTGGACCGGAGACTTCAGCAGCCAGCGCTCGCCGCGACAATGCCACTGCAGGAGCTGGAGCTGCCTGCGATAGTAGCGGTAGACCGTATGCATGTCGCAGCGGGTGAGCCACTCGTCGTAGCCGGGCACGAAGAATCCCCAGGAGTACTGCACACCGGCAAAGCTGTTCGCCAGCAGGGGATAGCATTCCTCCGGAAGGTCGACGCCGAACTCGTGGATCGCAGCCAGATCCGGAAGAAGGTGGTCGAGTACGCGCAGATGCCGGCGAGCCGTGCGCCGGCGAGGATCGTTGTCGCGGGTGGCACGATCGGGCGGCGGCGACGGCGTATGGGCTTCCCAGAACGACAGCCACCGGTGGCGCCCGTCGCAGGCGAGCAGGTTGAACAGCAGCGTCGTTCCGGTTCGGGGTAGCCCCAGGATGAACAGGGGACGCTCGAGCCGCTCGTCCAGAATCTCCGGCCAACGCTTCCAGTCGCTCTCGAGGCGCAGCCGGTTGACGAGGCCGCTCATGATGAGCTGCCGCGCCCGGGAGCGACCGAAAGGATGCAGATCCGCTTCGGTCTCGAGCGAGCGGATCAGCAGCGCGAGCGGCTCGCGGAAGTCGTCGTTCCCGAGATCGTCCAGGCCCGTCTTCCGCCTGGCAGCCGCGCACAGCACGTCCGCCTCGAGGTCCGCGAGCCGTACGCCGCAGCGCTCGAGGCTCCCGGCGGTCGCGTTGAAAGCGCGCACGGGCCATCGGGCGACCGACGATTCGTACCGAACCTCACGTTGGGGGAGCGGCTCGCTCATACGTCGGGGTCGGACGTTCCGCCGAGCTGCGGTTCACCGCAGCGACCGAAGAAGGTGATCCGACCTGACGTCGATCACTGTGATTCCTGCGCTCTGTACGCGCTCGCGTGGCCGGGTCGGGCACGGCCTCTCGTGTCAGATCGAGCTTCCCGAGAAGAACCCGCACTCGTAGCCCATAGTCACCACCGGTCGCCATCGAGGACGGCGCCCCGGCGCGACCGCCGCCGCCCGGCAGAGCCTCACGGGGCGGCGCGTGCCTCGATCCGGATCGGCGTCAGCCACGGCTTGCCGTCCTTCGTCTGCACGATTCCGGTCACGGCAACCGGCCGCTTGGCTGTGCAGACGTCGCCGAACTTCTCGTTCACGTCGTTGGCCGCGAGCCAGAACTGCTTCGGCTCCGAGCCATCCTCGACCAGGAGCACGTTCTGGCAGTGATCGAGGCCCGCGACCTTCAGCGTGCATTTGGCGCACACGATGTCGCCGGAAAGAGTGACGGAGCCCGGCGCATCGTCCGCTACGGAAGCGGATACGGCGACCACGAGCGCCGCGCACAGAGCCACCATCGTCATGAAGCCATTCAAGTCGGTGCGCATCGGCCCTCCTTCGATCTCCGTATCACCGCGTCGGCACGGCATGCCAGCTTCGCGTAGGTGCGGACGACGGCGTCGCCGATCTAAAAACCGCGATGCGGTCCGGCGATGAGACGCGGTCCGCCCGGAGCGCCGGGGATCGGCCGGGAACCCGCACCGCCCGGTGCCATCGGAACATGCGCTTGACTGCTGTCCGAATTCGAGATGGTGTGCCCGCATGACCGACCTTCCGCACGTTCGCGTGAGCAGCTTCGACATCGAGCGCCTCGAGCGGGTGATCGCCTCGACTGGCGGACCGGAGGCCGCGCGCCTTGAAGACGAGCTGATGCGCGCCGAGGTGATCGACGTCGCGGCCGTGCCGCCGACGCTCGTCACCATGAACTCGCGGGTGCGCTACCGCGACGAGCTGGCGGAGACCGAGCACACGATCACGCTCGTATTTCCGCACGAGGCGGACGCATCCCAAGGGCGCGTGTCGATCCTCGCGCCGATAGCCAGCGCGCTTCTGGGGCTGACCGTCGGAGACGCGATCGAATGGCCCGTGCCCAGGGACCGCACCACCCGGCTACGCGTACTCGGCCTCGAGTACCAACCCGAAGCCGCAGGCGACCTCCGTCGATAGACACGACGGCCGCGGCGGGAGATCGAGGACCCCGGCGTCGCCGTGGATCTCGGCACGGCGGCGTCGTGCGTATCGGCATGTGGCGAACCCGGTCGTCAGTTCGCGGCGATGGGTCGCGCCCGTCGGGCCGCGCGTCCTCGTCTGCATGCCGTCCGATTGGGCCACGAGCTCTCCGACGCGTGCCTCGGGCCCCGAGACTGCCAGCCGCCGCGAACTTGAACGCAGCGAACCTCCCTCGGGGTCCGGGCCGCACACGCCCCAGATTTGCCGAAAACGAAGCCACCAGGTAGCGCGATCGTCGCGATGTCGTCGCAGGCCCCCGCACCAGCTCCGTCCGTCTTTCGACCGGGCATCCTGATCCCCGCGTACGACTGTGCCGCCACCCTCGGTGCCGTCGTCGCCGACGCGCGCGCTCTGGGGTTGTCGATCCTCGTCGTCGATGACGGATCCCACGACGAGACGGCGACCGTCGCCCACGCCGCGGGCGCCGACGTCGTGCAACACCCGCGCAATCGAGGGAAGGGCGCAGCGCTCGTGACCGGCATGCGGGCGCTCGCCGAACGCGGGTTCACGCACGCGCTCACGATGGACGGTGACGGCCAGCACCTGCCGCGCGAGATCCCGACGCTGCTCGACGCGGCCTCCGCCGACCCTTCCGCGATCGTGATCGGCGTCCGGCGGCGCGGGAACCAGGAGGTGGCGGGGATCAACCTCTTCGGCAATCGCTTCGCGAATCTCTGCGTCCGGAGCGCCGCCGGAGTGCCGCTGCCCGATACGCAGTCCGGGTTTCGCGTCTACCCCCTCGCGTCGACGTTGGGTTTGCCAAGGCAAGGCGAACATTTCGAGTACGAATCGACGTCGATCATCTTCGCCGCCCGCGCTCGCGTGCCGATCCGTTCGGTGGACGTCGACGTCTACTATCCGCCCGTCGCCGAACGGCGCAGCCACTACCGCAAGGTCGTGGATACACTCCGCATCATACGCGCAGTGGCGCCGCTCCTGGTGCGACGCTGAGGCAGCGAATTGCTACTTTTGCGGCGGCTTCCGGAGCACGATTGCCGGCAATCCGGCGTCCACACGGGCGGCCGCCGTGGCATTCGTCTTGCTCCCCTCCCGGGCCGGAGGGCACGAACACGTGGATAGACTCGCACCCGTCATTCGCGACTTGAGAAGTCGTCTCGGCCTCACGCAAGAGGAGTTCGCACACGCGCTCGGCATCACGGTGAGCACCGTGAACCGGTGGGAGAAGGGACATTCCGTCCCGAGCAAGCTCGCCCGCGCATCATTGGCACGATTCGCGGGGCGTCGTGGCGTCGCCGTCGAGAGCCTTCTCGAAGAGCAAGTGGTCGAGGGCATCCCGCCCCGTCCGAGCTCGGTCAACTGAGGTGGTCGTCCCGGAGCCCCGTGCTCCGGGACCTGCCTCCCTCTCGCGTCGCCCTCCCGCTCCCACCCTGATCCCCGGAAAGTTCCGGCCCGATCTTCTGTCGCGCGCCCAGTCTCGATAGAAGCTTCCCATGGTTCGGCTCCTGCTCTCGATGCTCCTCGCCGTCGCCGCTTGTACGAGCCCTCCTGCCCGTGACCCCGCGGTCGTCGAGGACGTCCTGGAATACGTGCAGAAGATCAAGAAGTGGGAGCCGGTCGAGGCGGAGACGCTCAAGGCCATCAAGGACGTCCGGACAAGCCAGTTCGTCGACGACGAGTACGTGGTCGCGACGCTCGGCGCCGTCATGGACGACATGCAGCTCCACCTCGCCGAGGTCGAGCGGTATCAACCCCGTACCGCTCCCGTGACCGAAGTACACGAGCGCTATCGCAAGGCATGGAACGACCTCCACGCCGCCTTCACGAGCGTCATCGAGGCCATGCAACGCAAGGACTACTTCGCGCTCTCCAAGGGAACCGAAAGCCTGCGAACCTCGCGCCAGGAACTCCTGCTCGTCGCCGCCGCGATCGACATCCTGCTCGAGGACTCCGGCCTGAAGGACCAGCAGGACGCGGCCAAGCGCGCGAGATCATGAGCCTGGCCAAGCTACCCGATGCTGACGTTCGCGACGATGCCGCCGCCTTGATCGGTGAGGTGGGGCGGAGCGTCCAGGACGCTCGCCGCTATCGCGCCCTCGCGACCGCGGTCGCCGACCCCGTCTTCGATCGCGCCCTAGCGATCGGCTCGGAGGTGCGTCGGGCCGCGCGCGAGGGGCGTTCCGGGCCGATCGCCGACGCGGTCGACGAATTGCGCGGGTTGCTCCGACGCTGCGAAGATGGGGTGCGCCAGGTGCGCGAGGGAACCGCCTATCGCGAGCTCCGCGACGCCTACGGCACCAGCCGCGTCGTCCGCGCCGCCGAACTCGCGGCCGCCGTCTTCACCGACGTCGCCCTCGCGCCCCCGACCCGGATCCTGCACTGGACGCTACCCCTCGCGGCCAGACGATCCCCCGAGCATTTCATCCCGCCCGAACAGTGCGCGGAAGCGATCAGCGAGATCGCGGCAAATGGCCTTCCCGCGCCGATCGACGTCCCGGATCTGGGAGGAGATGCCGCGATCCTTCCGATTCGTCTCGTGGAAACACCCGACGCTTCCGAAGGCCCGATCACCCTCGCGTATCGTCCCGCAGTGCTGGCGGAACCGCTTGGTCGCCTGACCGGAAATGGGGTCTGGCTGTGGTACGCACCGAGGCTCCACGGCGTCTTCACGCTATGCGCCGCGGAGACGGTCAGCGACGAGTGGTGGCAAGTCCGCCCATCCGCCTATGCCGCCTACCTCGAAGCGCTCCGCGAGCACCTCGACGCCGTAGCGATCCCCTTCGAGACCGCGCCGACGTCCCAGGTCTGACCGCAGCGGTCAGCGATCGTCGCCGACGTCTTCGAGCGCCGGCTCAGCGGGCGCGACCTCGACCGTACCCGCGGAAACGGTCTCCGTCTCGATCGAGGCGACGGGCTCTTCTTCTTCGTGCAGCACGACTTCGCTCCCCCGCAGCGTGTGCCGCTCGCGCACGACGGGATCGAAATTGCCGAACTGGTAGCGCTCGGTGCGATCGAGGTGATCCGGGCGGATGTAGTAGGCACCCTCGACCGTCGGCCGCCACATCGAGCGAGCCGTCCTGACGTCTCCGCCCGTCAGCCAGCCCTCGACACCGCCGAGGCCTGCGCCCACGACTCCGACCACCAGGCGAACCGGAGTGTAGAACACGCTCAGAACGGTAGAGGCGACGCCCATGCCCCATTCAGCGCCGGCGCTGTGGGACTCTTCCACGACGACGTCCCGGAACGGCGCACGTTGATGAACCACCGTGTGCTCCTGAGTGATCGTGGCCGGCTCGATCGCATCCTGGTCCGTCGCCACGTGCGGCCGCGGCTCGAGATCCTCGATGCTTCCCGCATACGCCGGACCCCCCATCGCCACCACCAGCGCCACCAAACCGACGAAGATTCGCATCGACGTCACCTCCGCGGAGATTTCCTGGTATGTTGCCAGCCTTGCCTCCCAGGCGCAACGGCCATTCGTCACCCGCCGGGGCCCGGCGGCTGGTCCCCTCTCCCCTTCACGCTCGTCGCCGCCCCACGCCACCTCCCTAGAGCCGTTCCTCCAGCGTCGTCACCAGCCGCCGAACCTCGGGGTCGCCCGCACGCCGCGCGTCGATGGCCCGAACGGCGTGCAAGACGGTCGTATGATCGCGCCCATAGCGCTCGCCGATGGCGGCGAGCGACAGGCCGATCTGCTTCCGCATGAGATACATGCTCACTTGCCGTGCGAAGACGAGGCGAGCGTTCCGTTGGTCGGAAGCGAGGGCACCGCCGGGCACCCCGAGCACCTCGCTCACCAGCGATTCGACCCGCTCGATCGTTACCCGCTCCCTCGTGACCGGGTAGAGGCATCCCACGGTCTCCTCCGCGAGCGCGAGATCGATGGTCCGACCCACCAGGGTCGCCATCGCCTTGAGTCGAGTGAGGGCGCCTTCCAGCTCGCGGACGCTCGCCGCCCGAACACGATCGGCGAGATAGTCGAGCACCCCCTCGGAGAGCGCGAGCCCCTGCCGTCCCGCCTTCAAGGCAAGAATGCGCCGTCGGGTGTCGCGATCGGGACGCAACATCTCGACCATGAGCCCACCCTCGAAACGGTTGCGCAGCCCCACCTCCAGGTTGGCGATGTCGCGTGGCGGCTTGTCCGATGACAACACGATCTGCTTTCCGGCCGCGCACAGGAGGTTGAACGTGTGCAGGAACTCCTCCTGCGTCCGCTCCTTGCCGGCGAGGAACTGGACGTCGTCGACCACCAGCGTGTCGACCTTCCGGAACCGCTGGTGAAACCGCTCCATCTGCTGACGTCGCACGGAGCTCACCATCTCGTTGATGAAGAGCTCCGCGCCGATCGAGAGAACACGATAGTTGCCAAACCGGTGACGTACGGCATTGGCGATCGCGTGCACCAGATGCGTCTTCCCGAGCCCGACCCCGCCGTGGACGAAGAGCGGGTTGTAGGCCCCTCCGGGGTGCTCGGCGACGGCACGCGCACCGGCGTGCGCCAGCTCGTTACACGGACCGACAACAAAGCTGTCGAACGTGAATGCGTGATGGCCCGGTGCCGCGCTCTTTCGGATGACCGGAAGCGGTGAGGCGACGACGATCGGTTCGCGGACGGGGATCCCCGAGCCCACGGACAACGAGACGGCCACGGGGTGTCCGGCGAGCTGCGTCGCCGTGGATCGAATCCTGTCGAGGAAATGTTGTTGCACCCAGTTGCGATGAAAAGCACTCGGCGCCTCGACGGTCAGCCCGTCGCCAACGGCCGCGGACGAACGCAGGCACGCGATCCACGCCGTGAACTCCGGCAGCGGCAACGACGATCGCAGTTCCGCCAACGTCTGGTTCCACAGGGATTCCATCACCCCGATGCCTCCCTCGCCTACTCACCCTCGCGCGCCTCCCCCTCTCTCCGCCCCGCCCCATGCGCCGCCCATTCCAACGTCACATCCGACACTGTCCACAGCTGGGGATATTTCCCGCCGCCGTGCGCGCTCAAGGAGTTGCGCGCACCGATCAGAGTCTCGTGCACAAGACCCGGCAACCGTCGACTCCGCGTCCTCACTCCAGAGGCGGCCGCGACGATCACTATTGGAAAACATCGATACTATTCTGTTACGAAATAGTCTCGGTAAGTTCGGACCCCGAGCGTGATACTCTCGAGGACTCTCAAAGGCAAGCAAAAAACTGACGCACGTGAAAATTCCGCGCGACGTCGCCGTCAAGCTCGCGGCGCGGCGCTTGCTTGACATTGAATCCGCACTTCACGTATCCGGGGGCCGTTCGCGCAACCCATACAGGAGGTGGCTGATGAAAGTCGGACTGCGTTTCACGGTGGCGTGCGGAGTACTCGTCGCGTTCGCGGCCGGGTGCACGTGCATGCAGAAGCCGTGGGGTTACGGAGCCCTCGGAGGCGGCGTGGTCGGCGCGGTTGGTGGCGGCATCGCGACGGGTGCGGCCAGCAACAACACCGGCGCCTTCGACATCGGGAATGACAACGAAGACAAAGCGCTCGCCGTCGCGACCGGCGCCGTCGGCGGCGCCCTGCTCGGAGCGCTCATCGGCCACTGTCTCTGGGACCAGAGTGCCGCAGCTCCGCCACCGCCACCTCCGCCGGCGCCGGCCGCGGCTCCGGTGGTGCAGAAGAAGATCGTGCTGCGGGGCGTGAACTTCGACTTCGACAAGTCGAACATCCGGGCCGACGCCGCGCCGATCCTCCGAGAGGCTGCAGCGATCCTCAAGGAGAACGCCAACGTCAAAGTGTCGGTCGAGGGGCATACCGACGCCAAGGGCACGGACGACTACAATCTGAAGCTGTCAATGCGTCGGGCGTCAGCCGTAAAGGCCTTCTTGGTGAAGGAAGGCGTTGCCGAGAGCCGTCTGAGCACGCGAGGCCTCGGAGAATCGCAACCGGTCGCGAGCAACGACACCGAAGACGGACGCGCTCAGAATCGACGCGTGGAGTTGAAGGTCCAAGAATAGTACTGCGGAGACCGATCGAACGAATGGCGGGGCGGGATCTTCCACTGGGGATCCCGCCCCGTTTTCTGACTCTGGATCCCACCGACTCCCGTCGGAGATGTACGGGCCCGGCGGCCCAGCCATACCCGGGCGCAGAGTCGTGCACTTCTGCGAAGGCATTCTCGCTTCCAAACGCCTAGCCGATCTCCGCGACCACGACGCGGACGGATGGTTCACCCCGTCGTGGTCGCTTCCACCCCCAGGAGACGATCCTGCTCGGGACCGCCACCAACACGCTTTCTGCCCCGGACTTACCGCGGTGCGGAGAGGACCGCCCACGTCTTTATCAATAAGGTCTTGAGTTGTCCGCCGAGGCCCCGCACAAGTCCGAGCGTGAGAAGCTACCGCACAGAGCTCCTACCTCGGGGGCGAACGTCATGGGCACGTGCGGCAAGATGTGGTCGACAAGCTCGGCGGCGCCGGCGGCCATGCGCCGACCACAACAGCTCGGGCAGAACCCCCGCCGTTTGCACGAGAACGGCACGAGTGTTTCGGCATGACAGC
>JADLHM010000149.1 GCA_020848745.1 Deltaproteobacteria bacterium
GCACGTCGTCGGCGTCGATGACCTGCGGGCGCAGGTCCCAGAGCGACGCCGCCTCGACCATGGGCACGCCGTCGATCAGGTTCGCCCGCGCCATGCTCCAGAGCGAGAGCAGCGGCGCCTGCGGATTGACCAGCACCAGCTCGCCCGGCGCGACCAGGCGATAGAGCACCGAGCCCAGCACCTTCCCGACCGATCGCGGAAACCCGCCCGCCACCACGAGCCGCGCGTCGCGCAGCGCCACGCGGTGCTCCCCGAGCTGCAGGAGCGCGTAGAGTCCGGCCTCGTCGCGCGTCGACACGAGCAGCAGGTGCGCTTCGGCGATCGCGTCGAAGTTGCTGGCGATCAGCCGTTGCAGATAGTGCTCGCGGAAATAGCGCGACTCGAAGCTCGCCGAGAGGAACACGACGCTGATCGACCGCTCGCGCGCGTCGGCCACGATACGCTCGATGATCGCCGGGGCCACCGGCACGTCGGTGATCAGGACGACCGACGCGACCGGTTTCTCGGCGTAGAACGCGTAGGTCTTCACGCGCTCGGTCTCGAGGTTCGCCTCGCGGACGCGGTTGATCGTGGTCGTCGGCGGCTCCGCCTCCTGCGCGAGCAACGCTTGCCGCGTCACCTGATGGATCAGCATGTCGTACCGGAAGCCGAGCTTCGCGGTGTGCTCGATGAGCGGCAGGTCGCCGTAATAGAGCGCGAGATGGTTCGCCGGCAGCGTCGCGTAGTGCCCGTTGGCGGGATCGAACGGCAGCCACCGGCCCCCGAGCCACGCTTCGACCCACGAGATCGTCGCGCGCTTGCGAGCCCCGTCCTCGAGGCGCAGGCCGCCGACGAGCCGCGCCGGGATGCCGGCGGCGCGAAAGAGCGCGACGAGCAGCCGGGCGCGTCCGCTCGGGCTGCCGCGCTCGCCATTCAGCACCGAGACCGCGTCGTCGGGCGCGTCCCGGCTCTCGCTCCGGAGAAAGGAGGCCGCGTACTGGAAGAGCGACCACGTCGTCTCGTCGACGCGCCCGGCGTCGCGCGTCAGCGCCGCGACGCGCCGGACGATCGCCGGGTCGGTCGACTGCACGCGCTCGCTCGGCCGCAGGTGCATCGGGTCGGGAGGCGGCGGGTTGTCCGCGAGCGCCAGGCGCGGCACGTCGTACCAGACGTCGGTCGTGCGCGCGGTGTAGCTGTACGCGATGGCGCCCTTCTGCGGCTTCACCGCCGCCGCCTCCCAGCCGACCCACTGGTTCGGGGGCTCGGCGTCCTCACGGAAACGAAAGGCGCTCGGGCGCACCGTGCGGCCGAGGATCGCCTGCCGGCCGTCCGACACCGGGACCAGCATACGCACCGACGCGACGTCATCGGTCGGATCGACGTCCATCGACACCGTAACGGTCCAGTATTGGATCGTCGGCTTGCGGGGGCGGACGCGCGCCTCGTCCGCCGGACTGAAGATGCGACCGTCCGCCGCCGGCGTCGGCGCGGCGCTCGGCTCGGCCTGCGGACGCTCCGCCCACGCGAGAAGCGCCGCGAGCACGAGGACGCCCCGGGCAAGGAACGGCCCCGCGCGCCGGATGATCTCCGCCCCGCGCCCCATCGTCACCGCGCGAGGTCGAGCATCGGCCCGAGGACGCGCGCCGGCGCGAAGTACTCGAGCGCGAGCGCGCGCGCGGCCCGGCAATGCCGCGACGGATCGGACGCGATCGCGGCGAACGCGGCGCGCGCGTCGTCCGCCGTCCGGAAGGCGAAGAGCCCCTCCCCGACCGGCAGGTGAACGTCGAAGCCGGTGTCCTGGTTCACGACCGGCCGTCCGGCCGCGAGGTAGCAGGCGCTGCGGTCGCTGAACCACCCGCTCCGCAGGCGCACGTTGACGTCCTTCGCGACCGTGAACTCTCCGCGCGATCCGCGGACGAACGCGCGATAGACCTCCGGGTCGCTCGACACGGCGAGCGGGTCCACCACCTCCCATCCGGCCGCGAGGAGTCGCGCGAGGTCGTCCGGCCGGTTGGCGACGTCCATCGCCACCCGGAAGCGCTCGCCGGTCGCGCCCGGCAGGTCGAGGAACCCGAACCACTCGGTCCGCTTCCGCCACGCGAAGGTCTCGCCCTCGAACGTCACGTCGCGCCCCGTCGCGTCCCACTTCCCGATCGTCGTGAACGCGGCGGCCGGATCCATCGGCAAGGGCTCCCACAGCTCGGCGACGATCGGCTGGCGGATGGGCCGCCAGCGCACCCCGCCGGTCGGGACGCGGCACGCCGCCGTCCCGATGTTCTCGCCGAGCGTGAAGTGCGCGTCGTGCTCGGCCACCACGGCCGCGAGTCCGGCGTCGCCCCCGGCGAGGCGGAGCTGTGCATAGGCCGGGTCGAGGTCGACGTACGCCGCAACGGCCCGCGGCCGCCGGGCGCGCGGCACCCGGTTCACGCCCGCCACGTTCACGAACACGTCGGCCTCCGCGAGCGCGGCGCGCGTCCGTGCCTCGCCGGCCCCGTGCCAGCGGTCGGCGCCGGCGTCCCAGAATCCCCACGCATCGCCGAAGCCGTGCGCGCCGAAGAACGTCGCGGCCGCGCGCACGCCGTGGTCGTAGTCCCCGCTCCGCATGCCGTCCGCGCCCGGCACGTAGGCGTCGGCGTAGTACGCGGTGTCCTCGTAGAAGAAGACGTCGCATCCGAGCGTCCGAAAGCCGGCGAGGAAGTGCAGCGCCTGCCACGCGTAACCGCCGAGCGGATAGCGGACGAAGTACCCCGCGACCACGACGCGCGGCGCGCTCACGCGCACCCCGCGTCCGCGAGCAGGCGCCCGAGGACGCGCTCGGCGCCGAACGCCTCGGCCGCGACGGCGCGCGCCGCCGCGCAGCGCCGCGCGTAGCCCTCGCGCACGCTCCCGAGCGCCGCTGCCGCGTCGGCGAGATCGGCGAAGGGCAGGATCGCCTCGCCGAGCGGATAGTGCGGCGCGAGCCCGGTGTCCTGCACGATTACCGGCCGGCCGAGCGCCAGGTACGCCGTCGAGCGCGAGCTGAACCACCCGCTGCGGGTGGCGACGTACGCCTCCTTGGCGACGCTCAGCTCGCCGCACGAGGCCGCGAGGTACGCGCGGTACGCGGCCGGAGTCGCCGACGCCTCACGCGCGTCGCGCAGGCACCAGCCGGCCGCCGCGAGCCGCGCGCGCGGCGCCGCGCCCGCGAGCGCCACCTCGAGGCGCTCCGACGTCCGTTCCGGCAACGCCAGAATCTTCGCGAACTCGACGTCCTTCCCTCCGTACACCCGCCCGTCGATCACCGGCGGCGTCACGTCGATCTTCCACGACATCACGGTCGTGAAGGCGCCGTGGTCCGGCGGCGCCGACGCCGGCCAGTCGTCGAGCACGATCGGCGGCCGCGTCGGATGCCAGGAGAGTTCGACGGTCGGGATCGCGCAATCCGGCGCGCCGAGATTCGCGGCGTAGGAGAAGAAGACGTCGTGCGACCGGATCATCGCCGCCGACTCGCGCACCGCCGCGGCCGCATCGCCGGTCGTCGCGGCGGCGAGCTTCGCCTGGCTGTAGCACGGGTCGGTGTCGACATAGGCGTGGACGCCGCGGCCGCGGTACTCGTCCCGCAGCCAGCCGCTCCCGGACACGTTCAGGAAGAGATCCGCCTCGCGGCACCGGCGCACGAGCGCCTCCGCGCCGAGCCCGTGCACGACGCCGCACGGGTCGCGAAACGCCCAGGCGACGCCGTCACCCGCGGCGCCCATGGCGCGCGACAAGTAGCCGACGTTCTCCTCGCAGGCGTCGGTGAACGTCTCGCGACGCGGCGAGTACACCCACTGACCGGTATCCTCGAGGTAGGTCACGTGGTGCCCGAGCGCCACGAGGCCGTGCACGTACTGCAGGTAGTCCCACGTCACGCCTCCCACCGGATAGGTGGCGATGAGACCGGTGACCACGATGCGCACGGCGCGCACTGTAGCGCCAGACGCCCGGACGGTCACGAGGGGCGGCGCCACCGCGCTCAGCGGAGCCCGGCGGCGCCGAGCATCGCGCCGATCACCTTGTCGGCCGCGAAATGCTCCTCGGCGATGGCGCGCGCCGCGCGCGCGTGCCGTGGCCAGTCGGCGACCACCGCGCGCACCGCGGCGACCGCCTCCTCCGGCGTCGCGAACGCGAGGAGGCCTTCGCCGCTCGGGATGCGCTCGCTGAAGCCCGTCTCCTGCGTCACGACGGGCCGGCCGGCGGCGAGGAAGCAGACGCTGCGATCGCTGAACCATCCGCTGCGCGGCCGGACGTAGATGTCCTTCGCGACCGTGAACTCCCCGCGCGACGCCTCGACGTACGCGCGATACGCCTCGATGTCCGCCGAGATCGGCCGGGGATCGACGAGCGACCAGCCGCGCCCCGCGAGCTCGGCTCGCACGCGGTCGTCACCCGGGTCCATCGCCAGCTCGAACGGCACGCCGCTCGCGCGCGGCACGTCGATCATGGCGAGGAAGTTGAGGTGCTTCGACCAGCGATAGGTCTCGCCGCGGAACACCACGTTCTTCCCCTTGTTCTCCCAGGTGGCGACGCTGGTGAACGCCCGTCCTTCCGGCGCGGGCCGCCAGAGCGCGGGAACGACCGGCGGACGCGTCGCGATCCAGGTGAAGCGTTCCGCCGGCACCCGGCAGGAGGGCGTCCCGAGGAGCTCGCCGTAGGTGAAGAGCACGTCGTGCGAGGCGAGGAACCTCATGCTGTCCTCCTCGCCGTTCGCCACGCGCATCTGCTCGTACATCGGATCGGTCTCGACGTAGCAGATCTTCGCGCCCTGCCGGTGCTCGTCGCGGAGCTCGGTCGCGCCGCAGAGGTTGAAGATGGCGTCGGCGCTTCGATAGAGGGCGCACACGGCGGCGTGATCGCGGCCGTGCCAGCGGTCCGCGAGCCCGTCCCAGTAGGCCCAGCGGTCGGCGAAGTCGAAGCGCCGCATGACGTCGGCCAGGTAGGCCACGTTGGCGTCGGCCGCGACCCCGAGGCCGCCGCTTCCCGGGTCGTAGGGCGGCGCGCCCGAGTCCTCGACGTAGTACACGTCGCAGCCGAGCGCGCGCAGGCCGACGAGATAGTGGATCGCCTGCCAGGCGACGCCGGCGAGCGGATACTGCCCGGCGATGCCGAGCACCACGACGCGCGGACCGCTCACGCCGGCTCCGCCCCCTCCCGGCGGCCGAACTGCGCTTCGTAGAGACGCGTGAACGCGCCGCCGCGCGCCACGAGCTCGTCGAAGGTCCCCTGCTCGGCCACCGTTCCTTCACGCAGCACGACGACCCGATCCGCGTGCCGGATCGTCGAGAGCCGGTGCGCGATCACGAACGTGGTCCGGCCGCGCATCAGCTCGCGGAGCGCGGCGATGATGAGCGCTTCGGTCTCCGTGTCGAGCGCCGACGTCGGCTCGTCGAGGATGAGGATCGGCGCGTCGCGAACGATCGCGCGCGCGATCGTCACCCGCTGCTGCTCGCCGCCCGAGAGCGTCGCGCCCTGCTCGCCGACGGGCGTCGACAGCCCCTGCGGTAGTCGCGCCAGGAGCCCGTCGAGCTGGGCGAGCCGCGCCGCCCGCGCGATCTCGAGCTCGGTCGCTTGCGGCCTGCCGTACGCGATGTTCTCGCGCAGCGTCGTCGGAAAAACGAGCGCCGGCTGCAGCACCATCGCGATCCGGCTCCGCAGATCCCGCAGGCGGTACTCGCGGAGGTCCACGCCGTCGAGCAGCACGCGCCCTTCCACCGGATCGTAGAAGCGGCCGACGAGGCTCACGAGCGTGCTCTTGCCGACGCCCGTCGGCCCGACGATCGCGACCACCTGCCCCGCCTCCGCCACGAAATCGACGTCGCGCAGCACCGGGCGGTCGGCGGCATACGCGAAGTGCACGCGCTCGAAGCGGACCTCTCCGCGCGGGACGGTCGCGAAGGTCCGCGCGCCGTCGCGGAGGTCCGGCGCCGTCGCGAGGATCTCGAGCGCCCGCGCGGCGCCGGCCCGCGCGCCGTGGACCATGCCGATCGTCTGACTGATGCTGTTGATGGGCGCGTAGAGCGAGGCGAGGTACGTCGTGAAGACGAGGACCTGACCGATCGTGAGGGTTCCGCTCAGGACCTTGGTCGCGCCCACCCAGAGTACGAGCGCGGTCCCGACGGCGATGATCACGTTGATCGCGCCCGAGTAGAACGTCTGCATCATGTACATGCGAAGATTGGCGCGCAGACTCTCGGTGCTCGACGCCGCGAACTGCCGCGCTTCCTCCTCCTCGGTGGTGAACGCCTGGATCACGCGGATCGCCGCGATCCCGCGCTGCGTCACGGTGTAGAGCCGGCTCTCCTTCTGGCGCGCCTCGGTCGCAATCGCGTTGATCCGGCGGCCGAGGATCGTGATGCCGAGGAAGATCACCGGGCAGATCGCGAGCGCGACGGCCGTCAGGAGTCCGTCCATGCGCCCCATCACGACGACCATTCCGCCGAACAACACGAGCGACGTGATGATGGGGAACACCCCGTTCATGCTGAGCGTCTGGATGGCGAACGTGTCGGCGGTCACGCGATAGAGGAGGTCGCCGACGTCGCGGCTGGTGTGGAACTTGAGCGAGAGCCGCTGCAGGTGCTGGTAGAGATCGAGACGGAAGTCGTTGACCATCCCCTGCCCGATCGTGATCGTCGTCGCGTTGTTGAGCGTACCGAGCGCGGCGAGCGCGACGTACAGCAGGACGAGGCCGAGGCAGGCGGCGAGCAGGAGCTGCATCGGTCCGAGGCCGGCGGCCGGTCCCCAGGCGATCGGCGCGCCCGTCAGCACGTTGTCGACGACGATCTTGAGGGGCCAGGGCTTCAGAAGCTCGCACGCGCCGATCAACACGACTTGCGCCAGGGCGAACAGGAAGGCCGCGCGGCGCGGGCGAAGGTAGTGCGCGACGGCGCGCAGCAGCGGGAAGCGGGGAGCGCGCGCGGCGCCCCCCGTCGCGGCCGCGGAGCTCAGAAACCCGCCTCCATCGGCCCGAGCCCGATCTGCTGCGCCACGATCTCGAGCACCTGGTACATCGTCCGGCCGAGCCGGACGGCTTGATAGAAGATCGAGCCGGCCACGAGGGCGGCGAGCACCAGCGCGACCGTCAGCAGCTCCGGCACGAACAGGTACGCGCCGATCGCCACGAGCCCACCGGCGCACCAGAGCGCCAGCTTCGCCGCGCGCGACGTCTTGATCGCGCAGCGCACGTTGAAGAGCCGCTTCGTCCCGCCGTGGTTCTCGACCGCGACCCGCAGCTGCGACTTGGTCGCGATGCCCCGGCGGATCTCGAGGTCCCAGTCGCTCCAGCCGAGATCGTGCGCGATGAGGTACTTGCGCGGCAGCAGGAACCGGATCACCCCCTCGAGGAGCTCCTCTTTCTCCTGGCCGCCCTCGCTCCAGTAGCGCAGGAAGAACTCGCGGCCGAGCCAGCGGATGCGCGGCGCCTGGCGCATCTCGGCGAAGCGGATGCGCTCGACGTCGGTCAGCCCCTTCACGCGCCAGCGGTAGCGCTCGTAGCTGCGCAGGAGGGGCCCGAGGTAGATCAGCATGGCGACGAGCAGCCGGCCGCGCCAATGGTCGAAGCGCGGGTCGATGCGGGCGTTGCGGGCGCTCGCGGCGGCGGACACGAGCGTGATCGCGAGGGGCAGCGCGGCGAGCGTCAGGTACTTGCCGGCGGCGAGCGCCGCGATCAGCAGCACCGCGGCGACGGCGTTCCACTCCAACGTGAACGGCAGGAAGGCGAAGATCGACGACGGCGGCTCGTAGAGCGTCTGGAAGAGCCCGCGTCCGAACGTCCCCGAGTAGATCACCGGCCGGCGCGAGAAGAGCGAGGTCGTGAACTCGCCGTAGATCCGCCCGAGCCAACGCGACTGCCCGAGCATGTTGAAGCGATACGGATGCTTGAAATACAGCAGCGCCTCGGCCTTCCCGTAGCCGCGCTGTTGACTGAAGTAGTCCTTCACCGTGTTGCGGCGGAAATGCCAGACCATCGCCGAGGGGCTGAAGCCGATGACGTGCCCCTGGTTCTGGAGACGCCAGCAGAGATCGACGTCGTCGCCCGCGGCCGTGAAGATCGGCTGGAAGCCGCCGACCTGCTCGAGCGCCCGCTTCCGGAAGGCCATGTTGCAGCCCGGGATGTGCTCGGCGATCTCGTCATTCAACAGCACGTGGGTCGGTCCGCCCGGTGACGCCGCCACGTAGGCGGCTACCGCGCTGTCTTCCGACGGCGGGAAGTTCGGGCCTCCCACCGCGACGAACCCGGCCTGGAACTTGTAGACGAGATACGTCAGCCAGTCGGGATCGACGACGCAGTCGGAGTCGGTGTAGGCGACGATGTCGCCCGACGCCGCCTCCATGCCGACGTTGCGCGCGACCGAGAGCCCCTTGTTCGGCTGGTTGACGAGGGTGAAGAGGCTCGGACGGGCCTCGACGTACCGTTCGGCAATCGCCTGCGTCGCGTCGCGCGAGCCGTCGTTGACGATCACGACCTCGTAGTTCGGGTAGCGGATCCTCTCGAGCGACGCCAAGCAGGCGTCCATCGTGCGCTCCGCGTCGTAGGCGCAGATCACGACCGACACCTTGGGATACTGGCGAAGGGCCGGCGGCAGGGGCGCCGCGTACTGCGCCCGGATCGCGTGGAACGCGGGCTTGCGCTGCCGCTCGCGCGTCACCAAGCCGAACGACCAGTCCTCGATCTGGAAGCCGCCCGTGAACCAGTCGTCGGTCCACGAGAAGATGCAGGTGCCCGCGAGCCCCGACTCGAAAGCGGCGCGCACCTGCCACGCGAGGGTCGCGGCCTGCGCGTCCTCGCCGAGCCGCACCGAGTCGATGCCGTGCTCCGTCAACACGAGCGGCCGGTCGCCGGCGATGTTCTGCAGGCGTCCGAGATAGCGCCGGAACGCGTCTTCCTGGTGCAGGTAGACGTTGAAACAGACGAAGTCGAGGAACTCGAGGTCCAGATACTCCGTCGGCGGAAAGTTCGCGTAGCTCACGAGCGCGTGCGGCGCGAGCGCCTTGATGTCGTCGTACAGCGCGCGCAGGAACGCCTGCATCCGTTCGGGACCGTACCAGCGGACGATGTCGGGCGGGATCTCGTTGCCGATCATGTAGGCGAACACCGCCGGGTGCCCGGTTGACTCGCGCACGGCGCTCCGGATGGTCTCGCGGATCCCGGCAGCGACCGCCGGCTGGTCGAGGAAGCAGACGTGCTCCGCCCATGGAATGCCGACCATGACGCGGAGGTCGTGCGCCTCGGCGCGGTCGAGGAGCCAGCGCGGCGGGACCGTGAACGTCCGCAGGACGTTCACGCCGAGCTCGCCCATGAGCGCGAAGTCGCGCTCGACCATGTCGCGCTCGGGAAATTGCGTCCCGTGCGACCCGTCCTTGAAGGGCCCGTACGAGACGGCCTTCATGAAGAACTTGCGGCCGCCGGCGAAGAAGAACTTCCCCTGCACCTGTAGCGGTCCGGCGTCGCTCGCCGCCGCGAGCGCCACGGTACGAGCGGCGTGGCTCGCCTGCGCCGGTGTCATGCGGTCGGCGAGGCCATCGGAGACATTCCCTGCCCTCTTTTCACATGGGTCGGGGACGGACAAGCCGAGGCGCCGCTCGCCCTCGCGGCGTCAGCGCGGACCGACGCGCGCAGGGCCGCCCCTCCGTGCAGAGAGGTCCGGCCCCGCGCCGCAGGGTCGACGGCCTATCTTACGGCAGGCCCTTCGCGGTGCCCTTGATCGTCACGCGCCCCGGACCGGGCAAGCCGGCGACGTTGTTGACGGCCGCCGCACCCGTCGGACCGACGCAGAACACCGCGCCGAGCGTCGGATGGGACGTGTCGTTCATCGGCGTATCCTCCATGCCGACGGCGACGAGCGTATCCGTGCCGTCCAAGGCATTCGCTTGGAAGGTGCCGCCGCCGGTGAGGAAGCATTGGCGACTCGCGACCTGGCAGCTGCCGGACCCGCCGCCGCAGTCGGCATCGGCGAGGCAGCCCCGCTGCGCGTGCCCTGACGCCACGCTGCAGTTCTGATCCGTCGGCCCGACCGAACACTCGCCCTCGCCGTCCCCGTCGCCGTCGAGGCAGTCGAGGGTCGCCGTGTTGGTGTTGTCGAGGCACGACGCCGGCTTGGTCGGCTCGCCCGGTCGCGCGCAGCTGCCGCCCGGGCAGGCCGCGTTGTTGCTGCACGGCGCGCCGTTGTTGGCTCCCGAGAGGCAGCGTTTGCCGCCGCACTGGGTGGCGCCGACCGCGACGCAATCGGCATTGGTGCTGCACGGCGACGCCGCCGCGTTGTTGCACGTGTCGCAGAGGCACTTGTTGCCCGGCGCGTTGGTGCAATTCGGACTGTCCGCCGTGAGCGTCTTGATGACCGGATCGGTCTTGCTCGAGAGGTCGATCGGCAGGGTCGCGATCACGCCGCCCGGGGCCGGCGGGCAGTCGAGGCTGGTCGTCCCGAAGTCGGCGCGGCTCGGGATGGTGCCCCCACCGTCACACCCGAGCCCCATGCGCTGTCCGCCGTCGCAGGTCCCACCGGCGACCCCGTCGTTGTTTGCGGCGTCACCGATGCAACGCGGACACGGGTTGTCGATCGCGATGCCGTTGAACACCCGCGAGCGGAGGTTCACGACCGTATTCGCCTCGCCGCTCTCGATGTTCGCGGTGCCGGAGACCGGGCCGAAGAACTGATTCAGCACGCAGGTCGTGACGCCGCCCGCGGCGAGCGGCAACGGCGAGCCGAAGTAGTACTCGCAGGTGCCGCCGCCCGCCGTGCACGGCGCGTTGCTCGTACACTTGATCGACTGGTCGTTGCTGCAGCGCCGGTCGTTCAGCTGCCCCGTGAGCGCGTTCGCGATCGGTCCGGAGATCGGACACGTGCCGCACGGTCGCTTGGTCGCGGCGCAATTGACGGCCACCGTGACGTCCCCGTTGCTGATCACGGGCGCGCGGTGCGAGATGCCGGTCCACCCGGTGTCGAGGATGCTCGCGGGGTCCGCCGCGTCGCCGCTGAACGTGATCTTGGTCGGGCACGCGCAGGTGCACGACATGCTGCAGACCTCGAGCCCGTTGCCGGAGCCCGCGCAGGTGCTCGAGCCCGGCGGGTCGCACTGCTCGTTGCCATTCACCTGACCGTCACCGCAGCTCGGCGTGCTCGTCGCGATCGGCGTCGGCGTCGCGGTGCGCGTCGGCGTCGGCGTCGCAGTCGACGTGCGCGTCGCGGTGACGGTCGGCGTCGCCGTGCGGGTCGGAGTCAGGACCGGCGTCGCGGTCACGGTCGCGGTCGCGGTCGGAACCGCGGTGAGCGTCGCGGTGGGCGTGGGCGCCTGAGTCTGCGTCGCGGTCGGCGCGACCACCGTCACGGTCGGCTGTACGGCGGTGGCGGTGACGGTCGGCGCGACGACGGTGGCCGTGGCCGTGGGAGCGACGACCGTCGACGTCGCGGTCGGCTCGGGGGTCGCGGTCGCGGCGACCTCCGTCGGTGTCGCCGTCGCGACGGGCGTCTCCGTCAACGTCGGCAGGGGCGTCTCGGTCGCGACGGGCTCGGGGGTCACGGTGACGGTCGCCGGCACCTCCGTCAGCGTCGGCAGCGGCGTCTCGGTCGCGACGGGCTCGGGGGTCGCCGTCAGCGTCGGTACGGGCGTGGCGGTCTCGGTCGCCGTCGGAACCGGAGTCGCGGTCGGCGTCGCCGTCGGATCCGGCGCGACGCAGCTGTCGCAGCACGACTCGACCACGGTGCCGCCGCGGCTCGTACAGAGCGACGCCGACGCGAGCGGCCGACAGCGGCTCGTCACGTCCGAGCCGGGAAGCTTGCATGCGACGGTCCCGTCGCGCTTGCCGCAGACGGAGCGGATCGCGCAGCCTTCGATCTTGGAGCGACACTTCTTCGGCAGCGCCCCCTCGCGCGCGAGGCGATTGACCACCCGGCTCACGCATGCCGTGTAGCGGCTGTGATTCTTGGCCTCGACACACGGGCATTCGGCGTCGATGGTCGCCTGCACGACGCAGCGCGCCGCCTCGCAATCGACCGGCGCGGCCTCGGCGCGCACGACAGGTAAGGCCAGGAGCATGGTGGCGAGAACGGCGGTGACGAGCTTCATGACGACTCCCTGGTTGTGCGACCCGTGTGGTTGCGGGCCTCGATTTCGGCGCGATCGCGCGCTCGGGTCATTGGCCTGGCTCGATGAACGGATTGCGGCGGCACCCGCGCAGACCTGTCATCTGCCAGACGAAGGGCCTGCGGCGCAACTATTTTCGCCCGCGATGACGGCCGTGTGGACGCGGCGGACGCCCTCGCCCTCCGTATGGCGGATGCATTGCCCGGCGCGTCGAACCTCGGCGCCACGGGTCGCTCGAGACGCGCGGTGCTCCGAGCAGCGGCCACGTCCCCGCGGCGCGCGCTGCGGCTCACCGCTCCCCAACTGATGCTGGTGGAGGGATTCGAACCCCCACTGGGCTGATTTTAAGTCAGCTGCCTCTGCCGCTTGGGCTACACCAGCGAAGGACGAAACACGGAAGGAAACGAGAGGCGGCGAGCGGATTCGAACCGCTGCATCGAGGTTTTGCAGACCTCTCCCTTAGCCACTTGGGTACGCCGCCCTAGGGAGGCGACGTCGTACCATGCGGTCGTCCCGACCGGCAAGGCGCCTCCGCCCGCCCGATCCGCGATTGCCTGGACGCCGCATCGGGCTTAGATGTCGAGACGTGCCGACGATCACGCGTCTCGCAACGGCTTGGCTCCTGGTTCTCCTGATCGGCCCTCCGGCTCGCGGCGAGGTCTACCGCTGGGTCGACGAACACGGAGTGACGCATCTCGACGACACGCTCGGGAACGTCCCCGAGACGGCGCGGGGCGACGCGAAGGTCTTCCAGTCGCGAGCCGCTCCCGCCCCGGCGAGCCCTTCGGGACCCGCGCAAGCCGCCTTCGCGAACGGGATCGCGCGCGACCTCGGGCTCGTCGCGAGCGACACCCAGGACGCGGTCTCCACGCTCGGGCTCGTCGGCATCTATCCGAGCGCGGGATGGCATCCGGCCGGGCCGCTGACGCCGACGATCGTCGAGGAAGTCGCGCGCGCGGCGCGCGCGGCGGCGCGGGCGCGGCGACTGCCGCAGGCGGAGGCGAGCGTCGAGGCCTCGGTGCTGCGCATCGCTGCGGGGCTCGGCGTCGCGGGGCCGCCGCCGAGCGCGGCGCCCGAGCCCGCGGTCGCCGAGCCTCCGACGATCGTCGTCGCCCCCAACATCGTGGTCGAGCCTCCGCCCCAGCAGACGGTCGTCGTCCACACCGTCGAGCGCGAGCGCACGCCGGTGCTGACGCATTGGGGCTGGGATCCTGGGTTCGGTGGCGGCATCCCGTTCGCGCCGATTCCGAGCGGTCCACAGGGGCCGATTCCGGATCGGATCACGCCGCTCTCGAACCCCGCCGGGCACCTGCGCGGGCCGGCCGTGCCTCCGCGTCCCGGTCCGCAGCCGTTCCGCCGCCCGCTCACGTTCTGAACGACGCACCGCCCGTCGCTGGCGCCGCGCCGCGCGTCTGGCTATCACGCCGAAGGCGCCCGCCCGTGCGGGTCTCGCCCTGGAGGATGCCATGAAGCTCGATACGGTCTTCGCCCCGACCTCGCTGGCCGACGTTCCCGCGCTCGCGCGCGCCGCCGACGAGATCGGCTTCGCCGGCCTCTGGACCGCCGAGACGAGCCACGATCCGTACCTGCCGTTGGCGCTCGCGGCGGAACACAGCGAACGCATCGAGCTCGGGACGTCGATCGCGGTCGCGTTTCCGCGCAGCCCGCTCGTCCACGCGCAGATCGCCTGGGACCTCGCGGCGCAGTCGAGGGGCCGGTTCGTCCTCGGTCTCGGCACGCAGGTCAAGGGCCACAACGAACGGCGCTTCGGAATCACCTGGGATGCGCCCGGCCCGCGCCTGCGCGAGATGATTCTCTGCATCCGGGCCATCTGGGACTGCTGGCAGAACGGCACGAAGCCGCGTTTCGAGGGCAAGCACTACCGCTTCACGCTGATGACGCCCTTCTTCAGCCCCGGCCCCATCACGCACCCCCGCGTCCCGATCTGGATCGCGGGCGTGAACACCTACATGCTCGAGCTCGCGGGCGAGCTGTGCGAGGGGCTCCACGTCCATCCGTTCCACTCGATCCGCTATCTGCGCGAGTCGCTCCTGCCCGAGGTCGAGCGCGGCCTCGCCAGGGGCGGACGGAAGCGGAGCGACATCGCTCTGGCGACCAGCGCCTTCGTGATCGCGGGCGACACCGACGAGGAGATCGCGCGCGCGAAGGACGCCGTCCGGATGCAGCTGGCGTTCTACGCGTCGACGCGCGCATACGCACGCGTGCTGGAAACGCACGGCTGGAGCGCTACGTCCGCGCGACTCAACGAGAAGGCGGCCAAAGGCGACTGGGGCGGCATGGCGAGCGAGATCACCGACGAGATGCTCGACGTCTACGCCGTGACGGCGCGGTGGGACGAGGTCGCGGGCAGGGTCCGGGCGCGCTACGAGGGCATCCTCGACCGCGTCGCGCTCTATCTGCCGTTCCGTCCCGGCGACGACACCGAGCGCTGGCGCCGGATCGTACGCGCGTTCGCGTGAAGCGTCCGCGCCTCGGCGGGGTCACGCGCATCGTCTTCGCGCTCGAGGGCGGCCGCCGCATCGTGAAGGTCCAGGGCGCCGGCCTGGCGGAGGCCGAGCGCCGCCATCTGCGTCAGCTGGTCCGCCCGCTCGCGATCCGGACCGGGGTCGTGACGATCAAGCGGGACTGGCTCGGCCGGCGGCGCGTCGCCTTCAGCCGCGACATTCCGGACCCGATGCAGCAGGTCGTCCGCAATCTCGTGGGCAACTTGTCCCGCCTGCGCTCGCTCTGACACACGGGCTGTGCCGCCCGCGCGCCGCCGCGTACCACACGCGCGGGAAAACCCAGGAACGGCGCATGCACCGGCGGTGGCATGGACTTCGCACTCGCAAAAGCACGTCCGCGGCGAGCGGAACGACTCATGCCGATGCCGACTGCCCACGCTTCCGTCT
The DNA here is from genome assembly GCA_020848745.1 of Deltaproteobacteria bacterium. Classification (NCBI taxonomy): domain Bacteria; kingdom Pseudomonadati; phylum Myxococcota; class Myxococcia; species Deltaproteobacteria bacterium. Next base: position 14,991 of record JADLHM010000149.1, read on the forward strand.
CCTCCTCCTCCCCCGCTCACGACCTTCCGCTCGCCGCGGCCGCCGCATTGCTCTCTCTCGTCGCGTACCTCGAGCCCGCCGCCCGCGTCCCAGCGGGTGCGCTCACCCTTTCCACCCTCCTCCTGCTGTGGCTCGGCGCCGTGCGCCGCCGTAGCGCGTCGATCCGCCCCCCCAGGATCTGACGCGGCGGCGGTGACCGGCGCCGAGCGTTTCACTCCTTCCCGACGAGCACGCGGGCGCGGTCGAACACCGCGGCGAGCATCGCCGCCGTGAGCTTGCCCGTCTGGGTGTTCTGTCGGCTCGGGTGGTACGACGCCACCACCATGAGGCTCCCGAGCATCGCTTCCGCGCCGTGTCCGAAGCGCGGCAACGGCCGCGGCAGCTCGCTCCCACGGGCGCGCTCCATGGCGAGCACGGTCGCGAAGGCGATCTGGCCGAGCGCGACGACCACCCGGACCCGCGTCAGGAGCGCGCGCTCCTCGAGGAGGAAGCCCCGGCAGCGGGCGAGCTCGTCGACGGTCGGACGGTTGTCCGGCGGCGCGCAGCGCGCAGCAGCCGTGACGTAGGCGTCGCGCAATCGCAAGCCGTCGTCGCGGCGCTCCGAGCGCGGGATGCTCGCAAAGCCCGCGCCGTGCATGGCGCGCATCAGCCAGAGGCCGCTGTCGTCGCCGGTGAACATGCGTCCCGTACGGTTGCCGCCATGTGCCGCGGGCGCGAGGCCGACGACGAGCAGGCGGGCGCGCGGATCGCCGAAGCCCGGGAGCGGCCGGCCCCAATAGACTTCGTCGCGGAACTGGCGGCGCTTGATCCGCGCGACCTCCTCGCGATACGCGACGAGCCGCGGACAGGCGCGGCAGCGGATGATCGCGTCGGCCAGCCGGCCGAGCGCGGCGCGGCGATCAGTCGCCGACGTAGCGAACCTGGTTGTCGCGGACCATCACCGCAGAGGGAATCTCCTCGTCGGCGAGGCCATGTTTGACGCTCAGGTGCTCGACGAACGCGGCGCGCGCGCGGAAGCTCTGCGCGTGCGGGGCACAGTAATACGGCGCCTTGTTGATGCTCACGACGCCGGGCACCGCGTGGTGCGCGCCCCCGAACGGGAACGTCACCCCCGTGTCGTACTCGAGCGGCACGTCGATGAAGAGATCGGCCCGCGGACCGCCGCGCCAGCCTCGCGGTCCGTCCGCATGGGCCGTCATCGCCCCGACCAGTATGCCGAGGAGCACCATCGCCCGCATCGCCGGCGAGTATGCCAGCCGCGCGCCGGACGCGGAACGTCGATTCGCCGCGCGCTCACCGGCTTCCGCCCCACGCCCCGAGTCGCGCCGCCGCCTGACGCGCGCGCTCCCACAGGAGCTCGACCGCCTGGTCGGGATTCCAGCGCCCTGCCATCTCGCCCGGCAACAGCATGTGCGTCGTCCGCGGCGCCTGCTGCAGGCTTTCGTCAAGGAAGGGATAGCGCTCCATCCAGCGCGGCACTTCGGAGTCCGAAAAGTACGCGAGCGACAGGGCGCCGGCACCACGTTGATCGACGCGTGCGTGCGCGAGCTCCGCGGCCTTGTAGCGACGGATGTCGCGCGCCGTCTCGTGATAGCCGACGGCCTCGGCGATCACGCCGCGCACGGCGGCGCCGCCTTCGCCATCGATCGAGAGCGCGGCGATCGCGTTGGTCGCCTCCGTGAGCCGCCGCTCGTACGCGGCGAGCGGCACCGCCAGGCGCGCCGCCTCATCGACGGTGCCCAGCAGCGCCGCCGCGGCGACGGCCTTGGCCGCGAGCTCCGCCGATGTTCCGTCGCGCGCCGGCAACGCCGCTTCCCGCAACGGCGTCGGCGTCGCGCGCGGGGTGGCCACGGGCGAAACCGCGGACGGCGGAACGCGCGCCCGTTCCGCTTCCGGCGTGCTCGCCGGCTCGGCGAGCACAACCGCCGGCTCGGGCGCGGCGAGCGCCGCCATGACGAGCTTTCCGTCGCGCTCCGCCGCGACGAGGACGAGAAGCCCCCTGGCGAGCGCCTCGGCGGCGGCCGCCTCGAGGTCCGCGCAGCCGGTGATGCGGCGGCCGTTCGCCTGCCTGACGACGTCGCCGACGCGCAGGCCGCTGCCGGGTGCGGGAGAACCCCCGACGACCACTCCGCCGCCGCCGTCCAGAAGAGGACGCTCCTCGACGGCAAGCGACACCGCGGCGGGGAGGTCGCACTCGCGCGCCGCCTGCGCCGGCGAGGCCAGCGTGAGCGTGAGCGCGACGGCGTTCCCGAGACGCGCGATGACCGCGACCATGCATCGGAACGGAACACCCGCCACTTTCCCCGCCGACTTCCCCTCCCTCGAGCATCGTCGAGCAGAGGCGGCTCCCCGCTCCGCTTCATTCGGCGCGCGTCCCGACCATGGCATGACGCGCGACCAAACCACAGCGCTCGCGCCATTGCCAGTCGGCTGCTACGTGTCCTGGATGATCGCTCGACACGGTGACGGCGCCGGCGCCGGGAGCGCGGCGACGCACGCGAGCGCGTCCGGCGTGCGCTGGAACCTCCGCGAACTCTATGAGGACCCCGCCGACCCCGCGCTCGAGCGCGACCTCGCGGCGGCCCGGGAGCGCGCGGCGGCGTTCGTCGCGACGTGGCGCGGACGCATCGCCGCCGCGTCCGCCTCCGACCTGCGCTGCGCGCTCGAGGAGTACGAGGCCCTCCAGGAGCTCGCGCAACGCCCCGGCTTCTACGCATCGCTGCTGGCGGCGGCCGACACCCAGGACACCGTCGCGCTGGCGCTCGAGCAGCGCACCACCGAGGCGCACGCCGATCTGCGGACGACCCTCGTCTTCTTCGAGCTGGAGCTGATCGCGCTCGACGACGCGCGCGCCGACGCCCTCGTCGTCGATCCAGCGCTCGCGGACTACGCGCACTTCCTCACGCAACTCCGGCGCTTCCGACCGCACGTCCTGAGCGAGCCCGAGGAGCGCATCCTGACCCGCAAGGACCTCGGCGGGCGCGCCGCCTTCGTGCAGCTCTACGACGAACTGACCGGAGCCTTTCGCTTCCGCATCCGCGACGAGGATCTCACCGAGGGCGAGGTCCTTGCCCGTCTCCACCATCCGGAGCGCACCGAGCGGCGGTCCGCGCTCGCCGCCTTGCTCGAGCCGTTCGCGGCCGCCAAGGTCCCGCTCACCGCGATCATGAACGCCATCCTCCTCGACCACCGCATCGACTGCGAGCTGCGGAGCCACGCGGACGTGACGCACCCCACCCATCTCGCCAACGAGATCGCGCCCGAGGTCGTGGCGACGATGATGGCCGCCGTGGAGCGGCACCGGCCCGTGATCCACCGCTACCTGCGCCGCAAGGCGATACTCCTCGGCCTCCCGCGCCTCGGCATCGCCGACGTGTACGCCCCGCTCGACGATGCGGGCCCGGCCATCCCGTGGGAACGCGGGCGGACCATCGTGCTCGAGGCGTTCGGACGTTTCGACGGCGGGATCGCCGCCATCGCCGACACGCTGCTCGCGTCCGGACACGTCGACGCCGAGATCCGCCCGCGCAAGCGCTCCGGCGCCTTCTGCGCCGCGCTCGGACCGTCGCAGGCCCCGTACGTGCTCTCCACCTACACCGAGACCGGCCGCGACGTCGCCACGCTCGCCCATGAGCTCGGCCACGCCGTGCACTACGCGCTGGCGTGCCGGCAACGCCTCCTGCACTACGAGCCGCCGCTCGTCCTCGCCGAGACCGCGTCGGTGTTCGCCGAAATGCTCGTGACCGATCACCTCCTCGCCACGACGGCGGACCCGAGCATCCGTCGCCGGCTCCTCGTCGAAACGCTCGACGAGATGTACGGCACGGTCTTCCGCCAGCACGCACTCACGCGCTTCGAGATAGCGGCCCACGCGGCACGGCGCTCCCGCCGCCTCGACCACGACCAGATCTGCGAACTGTGGATGGCCGAGCAGCGCGCGCTCTTTGCCGACAGCGTGGACCTCGACCCGGCCTACCGCACCGGCTGGAGCTACATCCCGCACTTCATCCACAGCCGCTTCTATTGTTATTCCTACGCCTTCGGCGAGCTGCTGACGCTCGCGCTCTTCCAACGTTACAAAGAGGAGGGGGCGCGCTTCGTGCCCGCCTATCTCGAGCTCCTGGCCGCCGGCGGCAGCGCCACGCCCGAGGCACTTGCGAGCCGACTCGGCTTCGATCTCCGCGCGGCGGCGTTCTGGGACGGCGGCTGCGCCGCGATCGCCGCGATGGTCGACGAGATCGAGCGCTCGTAGGCACCGGCCGCTCGCGTCAAGCGGCGAAGAGCGCGGCGATCTCGTCGCCCTGGCTCGCAGCGTCGCGGCGACCGAGGGCGAAGAGCTGGCGCGTGTAGGCCGCATCGAAGAGCACGTAGGACAGGAGATCGGCCTCTCCTTCCGGCACGCCGTGCGCCGCCGAGCGCATGACCAGATCGGCGACCAGGCGCGCGGGGCTCAGCGACCGCGAGCGCTCCGCGTAGCATCGCCCCGCCAACCGCCCCAGATCCTCCGACGGACGAATCACGCAATCACGGACGACCCGATAATCGGTGCCGCGACTCGCCCGGATGATCTCGTTGATCCTCGGCAGGAACTCCGGCCCGAACGCCTGTTGGCCCCCGAGGAGAAGCGCGTTCATCAAGCGCATGCGTTGCAGGTCGTAGTCGACATGGTCGAGCAGCATCGCGTTCAGCACCTTGCCGACGAGATACGCCGGGTTGCCGTACGCCTGCTCGCGCGGGCTCGGAATCGGCCCCGGTGGGTCGGGATCGGGCGGGTGTCGGAGCGCGACCAGGAGCAGCCGATCCGCCCCGAGGCGCAGGGCCGGCGAGAGCGGCGTGTTCAAGCGCAAGCCGCCGTCGCAATAGAAATGCCGCCCGATGCGCACCGCCGGAAAGAAGAGCGGGATCGCGGCCGAGGCGAGGATGTGGGCGGGGCCGATCCCCGACGCGCGCGCGACGACGTAGGGGTCGTACTCCCAGGGCTTCAGGCTGACGCGCGCGCCGTCCACGAACACGACCGCGCGTCCCGACGCGATCTCGGTGCACGAGACGCAGAGTACGCCGCCGCGCGCGCGCAGATTGCCGCGCAGCTGCCGCCACGGAATCTGCTGCCTCACCATCTCCTCGAGCGCGCTCGTGTCGAGCAGTCCGGGAATTCGGCTCGGCATCGGGACGGAACTGCGGCCGCCCGCGGCGCCCGTCGTGAAGGGGAAGCTCACGAGTCGGGTCGGAATCCGGAGAAGATCACCGAGGCTCAGGCGATAGACGCGTTCGAGCGACATGGACTCCCACGTCGAGGCGAGGCGCGCCGCGCGGGCTGCCACCTCCTCCTGGAGCGTCGCCATCCAGTAGGCGGCATGGATGGATCCGACCGACGCGCCGCTCACGATGTCGAACGTCGGCAGGAAGCCGAGCCGTTTCGGCAGGTCCTCGATCAGGAACGCGAGGACGCCGGCTTCGTAGGCGCCGCGAGCGCCGCCGCCGGCCAGGATCAGCGCGATCCGCGGCCGGCGCTCGACCGCCATCGACGGCGTGTCCGACGGGATCGTCATGCGGCGCCCAAAAACGAAGGCCCCGGCGAGGTGCCGGGGCCTGGATGCCGAGAGAGCGGGTGAAGGGCTTCGAACCCTCGACCCCGACCTTGGCAAGGTCGTGCTCTAGCCAACTGAGCTACACCCGCAGAAGAGCGGCACCATATGGAGGTCATAGCGACCTGTCAACAATGTCGCCGTTCGCGACGTACCGCGCCCGCACCGCTCGATACACACGACAGTGGTAATCCACGGCGGACCAGAGCCCGAGGACGAGCGCGATCCAGAGGAAATACGTGCCGCCGAGTTGGAAGTCCACGTAGCAGTAGCGGTAGTGCAGCAGAAGGCCGGTGAGCGCGAAGATCTGAAAGATCGTCTTGTACTTGCCGAGCTCCTCGGCGCCGAGCGTGATGCCCTCGCTCGATGCGATGCTGCGGAGGCCCGTGACCGCGAGCTCGCGGCCGACGATCACGACGACGAGCCATGCGGGCACGCGAGCCGCGCACGGCACGTCGGGGAGCGGCACGCACGGCATCGCCACCAGCATGATCAGGACCGAAACGACGAGCAGCTTGTCCGCGAGGGGATCGAGGAACTTGCCGAGCGTCGTGACGATGCCGTACTTCCGCGCCAGGTACCCGTCGTAGTAGTCGCTCAGCGAGCCCACGACGAAGAGCACCGCGGCGACCGCACCCGCGGACGGTCCCGGATCACGCAGGATCCAGACGAGCACCGGCACCAGCGCGATGCGGAAGAGCGACAGGAGATTCGGCGTCGTCCACAGGCGATTCGCTGGATCGCGCGCGGCGGTCGGCGTCGGGGATGCTACGGCCATCGGGGCTCCGACGGCCGCGCCCGTCTCACCGCGCGCTGGCGATCGCCTGCTGGAGATAGTCCTGCCGGAAGCGCAGGACCCTGTGCACGTAGTTGCGCGTCTCCTCGAACGGCGGAATGCCGTTGTACTGATCGACCCATCCCTCGCCCGCGTTGTAGGCCGCCAACGCCAGGACGACGTTGTTGCGATAGCGGTCGAGGAGCATGCGCAGGTGCTGCACGCCGCCTTCGATGTTGTCGATCGGCGCGTGGATATTGCGGACCCCGTGCATCTGGGCCGTCCCGGGCATCAACTGCATCAGGCCGCGCGCGCCCTTCGGCGACACTGCGTTCGGCTGGAAGCCCGACTCGGCCTTGATGACGGCCTTCACCAAGGCTTGTTCCACGCCGTAGCGGCGCGAGACGTTCGTGATGATCGGATCGAAAGCCCGCGACTCGGCCCGTACCCGGCTCGGCCCGACGCGGAAGCTCGCCATGGCGCCGCCACCGAGCGCGCTGATGCTCGGAAGCTCGCGGATGACGACCCGGTAGAAACGCTTGTCGGTCGGAACGTTCGTGTAGTGGATGACGCCGAAACGATCGACCCGCTTGTAGATGTCGGCCGAGACGTCCGCCGCGCCGAGCAGCGCGAAGACGAGCGCCCCGCCGATCACCATCCACCCACCCCGGCGTCTTCCCAGACCCGCCGCCATCGCGATGCACCATAGTCAACTCCACAGCGGACCGTCAATGCGAATTCGCCGTCCCGTGGCCCGTCGAATCCGTCGCCGCGTCAGATTTCTGACCCCGGGAGGATGGTGTCGTGCCGCCAGTGGACGTCGTCCCGCTCGGGACAATCGATCGTGTAGTGCAGGCCGCGACTTTCGCGACGGGCCATCGCACAGCGCACGATGAGCTCCGCCACGGTCGCGATGTTGCGAAGCTCGAGCAGGTCGCCCGTGACCAGGAAGTCCCAGTAGTACTCACGAATCTCGTCCTGCAGCATCGCGATCCGCTTGCGCGCCCGCTCCAGGCGCCGGTTCGAGCGCACGATGCCGACGAAGTTCCACATCGTCCGCCGCACCTCGTCCCAGTTCTGCGTGACGACCACCGACTCGTCGCTGTTGACCGCCGTCCCGGAGTTCCATTCGGGCAGTCGCGGGGGCGGCGTCGAGTCCTCGGCGAGGCGGACCCGCGCGTGCCGCGCCGCGCGGTGTCCGAAGACGAGGCCCTCGAGCAGCGAGTTCGAGGCGAGACGATTGGCGCCGTGGAGTCCCGTCATCGCGACTTCGCCGCAGGCGTAGAGCCGCGGAATGGACGTGCGACCGTCCATGTCGGTCGCGACCCCGCCGCAGAGGTAGTGGGCGGCGGGAACGACCGGCATCCATTGCCGTGTCGGATCGATGCCGAGCTCTCGGCAGCGGCGGACGATGTTCGGGAACCGCTCCTCGATCCAGCTCGCGGGCTTGTGGGCGATGTCCAGGTACACGTGCTCGAAACCGTGCACCTTCATCTCGTGGTCGATCGCGCGCGCGACCACGTCGCGCGGCGCGAGCTCCGCGTCGCGATGGTAGCGCTCCATGAAGAACGAGCCGTCCGGCAGGCGAAGACGCGCTCCCTCCCCCCGCATCGCCTCGGTGATCAGGAAGGATTTCGCCTCCGGATGGTACAGGCACGTGGGATGGAACTGGAAGAACTCGAGGTTCCCGACGGTGGCTCCCGCCCGGTAGGCGATCGCAACGCCGTCTCCGGTCGCGACGTCCGGATTCGTCGTATAGAGGTACACCTTGCCCGCGCCTCCGGTGCAGAGGATCGTCGTGCGCGCACGCATCGCGCGGATGTGACCGGTGGCGCGCTCGTACACATAGGCTCCCCAACACGTCGGAGGGTCCGGCGCCCGACCGCGCTTGCGGTCGATCAGGAGATCGACGGCGAGCGCGTTCTCGAAAACCACGACGTTCGGATGACCGCGCAGCGCTTCGGTGAGAGCGCGGACGATCTCCCGGCCCGTGAGGTCACCGGCATGAAGGACGCGGCGCCGCGAATGACCCCCTTCCCTCCCGAGATCGTATTCGACGGCGTCGCCGGCGACATGCGCGTCGAAGCGCGTCCCGAGGGCGATGAGATCGCGGATGCGGTCGGGTCCCTCGCGCACGACCATCTGGACGACGTCCTCGTGGCAGAGGCCCGCGCCAGCGACGAGCGTATCCTCCGCATGGGAGGTGAACGAGTCCTCGGGGCTCCAGACGGTCGCGATGCCTCCCTGGGCATACGACGAATTGCTCTCGCCGCTTTGGTCCTTGGTGACGAGAGCCACGCGCCCGTGGTCCGCCACGCCGAGCGCGAAGGTCAGGCCCGCGATGCCGCTGCCGATGACCAGGTACTCCCAGGTGTCGTCGGACGGCGCCATCGACGGCGGCTCAGCGCTCGTCCTGCGCTTCGAACAGCACGAGCTGGCGCGGCGCGCCGGTGTCCTCGAACGGCACCGGGTAGCGCCCGGTGAAACAGGCGTCGCAAAAGCCGGGGTGCCGCCCGCCGAGGAAGGCGTACATGCCCTCCTCGGTCAGATACGCCAGCGAATCGGCGGTGATGTAGCGCCGGATCTCGTCGACGTCGTGCGACGACGCGATCAGCTCCCCGCGCGTCGGGGTATCGATGCCGTAATAGCAGGGATTCGTCGTCGGCGGCGAACTGATACGCACGTGCACCTCGCGTGCGCCGGCATCGCGGATCATCTTGACGATCTTCCGACTCGTGGTGCCGCGCACGATCGAGTCGTCGACCACGACCACGCGCTTGCCCTCGAGCACGTTGCGCTGCGCGTTCAGCTTCACCTTCACGCCGAAGTGGCGGATCGCGTCGCGTGGTTCGATGAAGGTGCGTCCGACGTAGTGGTTGCGGATGAGGCCCATCTCGAACGCGATGCCGGCCGCTTCCGCGTAGCCGATCGCCGCCGGCACGCCGGAATCGGGGACCGGGATCACGATGTCCGCGGGGACTCCCGACTCGCGCGCCAGCGTCCGCCCGAGCTCCTTCCGCGCCTGGTAGACGCTGCGCCCGAAAACGATCGAGTCTGGACGCGCGAAATAGATGTGCTCGAAGATGCACGCAGCGCCCGGCGTCTTGGCGAACGGGTGGTACGAGACGAGCCCCTCCCCGCTCATGACGACCACTTCCCCGGGCTCGATCTCGCGCTCGTACTCAGCGTCCATCAGGTCGAGCGCGCACGTCTCCGACGCGACGACCCACGCGCCCTTCACGCGCCCGAGCACGAGCGGGCGGAACCCGTGCGGGTCGCGGACCGCGATCAGCTTGTCGGGCGAAAGGAACACGAGGGAGTACGCTCCCCGCACCTGACGCAGGGCCTCGACGACGCGGTCCTCGAGCGTATCGGCCACGGCGACCGCGATGAGATGGATGATCACCTCGGTATCGACGGTCGATTGGAAGATCGATCCCCGCGCTTCGAGCTCTCCGCGCAACCGTTCGGCGTTCACCAGGTTGCCGTTGTGCGCGAGCGCCAAACCGCCGCGCCCGTACTCCACGACCAGCGGCTGCGCGTTCTTCAGATGCTGCGACGCGCCCGTCGTGGAGTAGCGGTTGTGACCGATCGCGGCCCGGCCACGCAGCTTCCGGACGATCGCTTCCGGAAAGATGTCGGTCACGAGCCCGAGGCCGCGATGCGAAACGAGCACCTGGCCGTCGGAGGAGACGATGCCGGCGGCCTCCTGGCCGCGATGCTGTAGGGCGCAGAGACCGAGGTATGCGAGATTCGCCGCCTCGGGGTGACCGAAAACCCCGACGACGCCGCATTTCTCGCGAAAGCCGCCCTCAGTCGTGGGCATCCTTTTCGCGTATCACGACCCGCACGAGCCAGCGAGCGCCTTGGCGAGGCCGGTTCGCCACGTCTCCCGGAGCGTCGCCACGTCGACTCCGACGAGGTCCCCGATCTCGAGACGTTGCCCGCGCACCTCGCCGATCACCGAGATCGGCACTTCCTCGCGACGCGCGATCTCGCGGAGCCGCGTCAGGTGTCGCCGTCGCACGGAGACGATCATGCGCGCCTGGCTCTCGCCGAAGAGCAGCGCGTCCGGCCGGAATCCGCCTTCGATCTCGACGCGCGCGCCAAGCGGCGGCGCCGTCTCGCTCGTGATGCAGCATTCGGCGAGCGCCACCGCGAGCCCGCCCTCCGCGACGTCGTGCGCCGAGCGCAGCAAGCCCTCGCGTGCCGCCGCGACGACCGCGCGGATCAGCCGCCGCTCGATCTCGAGGTCGATCCACGGCACCCCGCCCCGCACTTGATGGTGGACGACGGCCAGGTACTCGCTGCTGCCGAGCTCTTCGCGATTCCGGCCGAGCAGCACGACGGCGTCGCCTTCGCTCTTGAACCATTGCGTCACGTGCTGGCTCGCGTCCTCGAGCAGCCCGACCATGCCGATCACCGGCGTCGGCGGAATGCTGCGGCCCTCGGTCTCGTTGTAGAAGCTGACGTTGCCGCTGATGACCGGCGTGCCGAAGGCGAGGCATGCATCACGCAGACCGGCGATCGCCTGCTGGAACTGCCACATCACCTCGGGCTTCTCCGGACTCCCGAAGTTCAGGCAGTTGGTCACGCCGATCGGCTCGGCGCCGCTCGCCGCGAGGTTGCGTGCCGCTTCCGCGACCGCGCTCACCGTCCCCACGTACGGGTCCACGAGGCAGAGCCGGCTGTTGCAGTCGACGGTCATCGCGACCGCCTTGTCGGTGCCCGGGAGGCGGACGACCGCGGCGTCGGAGCCCGGACGCACGACGGTCCCGCCACCGACGTAGCTGTCGTACTGCCGGTATACCCACTCGCGCGAGCAGAGGTTCGGCGATTCCAGAAGCCGGACCAGCGTCTGGTTGTAGTCGGCCGGCTCGGTCAGATCCTTCAGTTGCAGCTTCGCGCTCTCGTCCGTCTCTCGAGGTTCGATCGCGGGGCGCTCGTACACCGGGGCGTCGTCGGTGAGCGGCGCGATCGGCAGGTCGACGACGACGCGGCCTTCGAACGTGCAACGCAAGCGCCGGGTGTCGGTGACGCGTCCGATCACGGCCGCCTCGAGGTCCCACTTGTCGAAGACGGCCTTGACGGCGTCCTCGGAGCCCTGGCGCACGACGAGCAGCATGCGCTCCTGGGACTCGGAGAGCAGGATCTCGTACGGCGTCACCCCCGGCTCCCGCAGCGGGACGCGCGACAGGTCGAGGTCGATGCCGGTGTCGCCGCGCGCCGCCATCTCCGTCGAGGACGACGTGAGACCCGCGGCTCCCATGTCCTGGATGGCGACCAGGTGGCGGCTCATCTCCGGCGACATGAGCTCCAGACAGGCCTCGAGCAGGAGCTTCTCGGTGAACGGATCACCGACCTGCACCGTCGGGCGCTTGCTTTCCGACTCGGCGTCGAATTCCGCGGAGGCAAGGAGGCTCGCGCCGTGGATGCCGTCGCGGCCCGTACGCGAGCCGACGTACATCACCGGATTGCCGACCCCCGTAGCCCGCGCGCGGAAGATGCGATCGGCCTGCACGACCCCGAGTGTGAACGCGTTCACCAGGATGTTGTGGTCGTACCCGGGATCGAAGGAAACCTCGCCCCCGACCGTCGGCACCCCGATGCAGTTTCCGTAGTGACCGATGCCCGCTACGACGCCGCGCACGAGGAACGCCGTCCGCGAGTGATCGATCGATCCGAAGCGCAGCGAATTGAGATTCGCGATCGGCCGTGCGCCCATCGTGAAGATGTCGCGCAGGATGCCGCCGACACCAGTGGCGGCGCCCTGGAACGGCTCGACGAACGACGGGTGGTTGTGGCTCTCGATCTTGAAGACGACCGCGAGGCCGTCGCCGACGTCGATCGCGCCCGCGTTCTCCCCGGGCCCCTGCAGCACGCGTGGACCGGTCGTCGGCAGGCTGCGGAGATGGACCCGCGAGCTCTTGTAGCTACAGTGCTCGGACCACATCACGGAGAAGACGCCAAGCTCCTCGATGGTGGGCGCGCGTCCGAGCGTGGACTCGATGTGTTCGTACTCCTGGACCGTCAGCCCGTGCGCCAGCCCCGTCTCGACCGTGACGCGCATCAGGGACCCGACAGCACTTTCGAGCTGGTCGGCGCGGCCGACACGTCGACCGCCCCACTCGCGCTGGCGATGATCGAGAGGAAGATCTTCCGGCCGTCCTCACCCCCGACGATCCACTCGCACGCGTGCTCGGGGTGCGGCATCAGGCCGAAGACGTTACCGCGGGCGTTGCGCACTCCGGCGATCGCCCCGAGCGACCCGTTCGGATTGGCTTCGGGCGTGACCCGCCCCTCGGCATCGGCATAGCGGAGCACGATCTGCCGACCGGCCTCCAAGGACCGCAGGGTCGCCTCGTCGGCCACGTAGCAGCCTTCGCCGTGCTTCACGGGGAGATCCAGGACGTCGCCGCGCCGGCAGCGGTTGGTGAAGATCGTGTCCGCATCCTCGACACGGACGTGCACCCGGCGGCACAGGAAGTCGAGCTCGCGGTTGCGGATCAGCGCGCCCGGAAGCAGGCCTGCCTCACAGAGGATCTGGAAGCCGTTGCAGATCCCGAGCACGACTCCGCCCTCGTTCGCGAACCGCTCGACGGCCCGCATGATCGGCGAAAACCGCGCCACCGCGCCGCATCGAAGGTAGTCCCCGTACGAGAAACCCCCGGGCAACACGACGCAATCGAGGCCGTCGACGCCCGTGTCCTTATGCCACAAGCGCACCACGGTCTCGCCGAGCAGGCGCTCGAGGACGTACACGGTCTGGGCGTCGTCGTTCGACCCGGGAAAAGTGATCACGCCCCAGCGCATGACTCAGCTCGCATCGGCGACATCGACCTCGAAGCGGTAGTCCTCGATCACCCGGTTGGCGAGGAGACGCTCGCACATCTCGCGCAATCGCGCTTCGGCGCTCTCCCGACTGACGTCCACCAGATGGAGTTCGAGATACTTGCCGATCCGCACGTCGCCGACCTCCGGGTACCCGAGCGCGTGCAAGGAATGCTGCACGGCCTTTCCCTGCGGATCGAGGACTCCCGTCTTCGGGGTCACGTACACGCGCGCTAGCCAACCCATGCTGCCGTCCTCGCTGCGAGAAGTCGCCCGTGCCCCGTCACGCGCCGGCAAAGATCATCTGGCCCGCCCACGCGACGTTCGGACCGCGGGCCGTTGGCGCGTCTGTCGACGCCGAGAAGCCACACTGGTACCCAAGCCCCGGCGAAAGAGCAAGTCGACGTGCTCGAGATGACGCGCGGGATCGAGCAGCCCTGCGAGCTCGCGCGCCGTGAGGCGCTTGCGGATCTCCGGCTCGGCTGCGAGCGCGTCGACGAATCGCGCCTGGCCGGCGAGCGCGGCGTGCGCGGCGCGCTGCACCCAGCGATACGCATCCTGCCGGATGGCGCCCTTCTGCACGAGAGCGAGCAGCACGTTCTCGGACAGTACGACGCCGGCGCTGAGGCCGAGATTGGCGCGCATACGCTCCGGACGCACCACGAGATTCTCAAGTACGCCGGTCATGCGGGCGAGCATGAAGTCGAGAGCGATCGTCGCATCCGGCGCGATCACCCGCTCCACGGACGAATGACTGATGTCGCGCTCGTGCCAGAGCGCGACGTTCTCCAGCGCCGCGCCGGCATACGCGCGAAGCAGCCTCGCCAACCCCGTCACGTTCTCCGACAGAATCGGGTTCCGCTTGTGGGGCATCGCCGAGGAGCCCTTCTGCCCCGTCGTGAACGGCTCCTCCGCTTCGCCGACCTCGGTACGCTGCAGGTGACGGATCTCGACCGCGATGCGCTCCAACGAGGCGCCGAGCACGGCGAGCGTAGCGAAGAACGTCGCGTGGCGATCGCGGGCGACGACCTGGGTCGCAACCGGCTCCGGAGCCAGGCCGAGCCGCGTCAGGACGTACGTCTCGACCTCCGGGGCGACGTTCCCGAAGATGCCGACCGCACCCGACAAGGTGCCCACCGAGATCTCGCGGATGGCGGCGACGAGGCGGTCGAGGTTGCGCACCGCCTCGGCGTGCCAGCTCGCCACCTTCACGCCGAACGTGACCGGCTCCGCGTGCATTCCGTGCGTACGGCCGATCATGAGCGTCTTCTTGTGGGCGAGCGCGAGGCGCCGCAGCGTCGCGATCAACCGTTCCTGGCCCCGCACGAGGAGCTCGCCGGCGGCTTTCAGCTGCAGAGCGAACCCGGTGTCGAGCACGTCCGACGACGTCAGGCCGAGATGCAAGAACCGGCCATCGGGGCCGATCGTCTCCGCCACCTGCGTCACGAAGGCGATGATGTCGTGCTTCACCTCCGCCTCGAGCTCGGCAATGCGGACGGGATCGATGCGCGCGCGTTTGCGGATGGCGACGACCGCCTTCATGGGCACCGCCCCGCGCTTGGCCATCGCCTCGCAGGCGAGGATCTCGACCTCGAGCCAGCGGCCGTAGCGCGCGGCATCCGTCCAGACCTCCCGCATGGCGGGCAGCGTGTACCGATCGATCATGCGAGCAGTCCTCCGAAAACGTCCGTGTCGAGGACGCGTTCCTTCACGTCGCCGAGCAGCACCAGCGCGCATGACTCCGGCGTGAAGAGCCGCGCCGCGGTCGCCACGACCTGGTCGTTGGTGACGGCCTCGAGGCGCGCCGCGAGCTCGTCGGTCGCCACCTGGCGCCCGAAGTACATCTCGTGCAGCGCCAGGCGCTCCATGCGTTGATCCGAGGTCTCGAGGCCGAGCAGCAGCGTCCCCCTGAGCTTCCCCTTGGCTCGCGCGAGCTCTGCGGTGGGGATTCCCTCGCGGCGAATCCGCCGGAGCTCGCCGACCACGATCTCCACGACCTCCGCGACCCAGCGCGGGCGCGTCCCGGCGGCAATGCCCAGATAGCCGGTGTCGCGGTACGAGCAGAGGAACGAGTCGATCGAGTAGGCGCGACCGCGGCGTTCACGTACTTCCTGGAAGAGCCGCGAGCTCGGGCTGTCCCCGAGGACGGAGTTCAGCACCACGGCCGCATCACGATCCGGATCGCCGACGGCGACCCCGCGCGTTGCGAAGCAGAGCTGCACCTGCTCGAGCCGCCGCCGGTGCACGGTCACGCCCCGCGCCGGCACCGGCCAGTCCCCATCTTCCACCGGCGCCGAACCGGACAGGTCGCCGAATCGCCTTGCAATCTCCTCGACCAAGGCGTCGTGCTCGACGTCTCCGGCCGCCGCGACGACCAGCCGGTCGGGCCGATAGCGCCGCTGCACCCAGGCGCGGCACACGTCGCGATCGAACCCGGCTACCGTGTCCCGTGTCCCGCAGACCGGCCGACCAAGCGCGTGCCCGGGCCAGTACGCCTGATGGAAGAGATCGTTGATCAGATCGTCCGGCGTGTCCTCGATCTGCGCGATCTCCTCGAGAACCACGTCCCTCTCGCGTGCGATCTCCTCGGGCGCGAAGCGCGAGGCGAGGAAGATGTCGCTCAACAGATCGACTGCCAAGGGGACGTGCTCACCGAGCACCTTGGCGTAGTAGCACGTGTGCTCGCGATCCGTGTCGGCATTGAGCACACCGCCGACGGCATCGATCGCCTCCGCGATCTCGGCGGCGCTCCGCCGCTCGGTGCCCTTGAAGAAGAGGTGCTCGAGGAAATGCGAGAGCCCGTTCTCCGTCGCGCCCTCGTAGCGCGACCCGCTCTCGATCCAGAGCCCGATCGCCGCCGAGACCATCCCCGGCGTGCGCTCCGACAGGATGCGGATCCCGTTCGGCAGCGTCGTCTTGTCGATACGAACGCCTGCCGCCGCGTCGACCGACGCGGCGGCGTCTTTCGACACCATGGCGTTACCGCGCGTCGCCCGCCGCCGCCAGGGCCTCCTTGCGCGAGAGACGGATCTTGCCCGTCTTGTCCACCTCGAGCACCTTGACCATCACCTCGTCGCCCTCCTTGAGAACGTCGCGCACTTCCTTCACGCGCTCGGGTGCGAGCTGAGAAATGTGCACGAGGCCATCGGTCCCGGGAAGAATCTCGACGAACGCGCCGAAGTCCATGATCTTCTTGACGATGCCCTTGTAGATCTTCCCGACCTCGGCCTCGGCCGTCAGGCGGTTCACCCAGTCGATCGCCTTCTGCATCGCGACGCCGTCCGACGACGCGATATAGATCGTGCCGTCGTCCTCGACGTCGATCTTGACGCCGGTCTCCTCGATGATGCCTCGAATCACCTTACCGCCGGGTCCGATGACGTCCCGGATGCGGTCCACCTTGATCTTCAGGGTGGTGATGCGGGGCGCGTACGCCGACATGTCGCTGCGCGCCTCGGCGAGTGCTTCCTTCATCTTGCCGAGAATGTGCAGGCGGCCTTCACGCGCCTGGTAGAGCGCGTCGCGCATGATCTCGCGCGTCACGCCGCCGATCTTGATGTCCATCTGCACGGCGGTGATGCCGTCGCCGGTGCCGGCGACCTTGAAATCCATGTCGCCGAGGTGATCCTCGTCCCCGAGAATGTCGGACAGCACGCGGATCTCGTTGCCTTCGCGGATGAGCCCCATCGCGATGCCCGCGACTGGCGCCTTGATCGGCACCCCCGCGTCCATGAGCGCGAGCGAGCTGCCGCACACGCTCGCCATCGACGAGGAGCCGTTCGACTCGAGAATTTCGGAGACCACGCGCACGGTGTAGGGGAAGCTCGACCCGTCGGGCATCACCGCCGCCACGGCCCGCTCCGCGAGCGCCCCGTGGCCGATCTCGCGCCGACCCGGCCCACGGAGGAACTTCACCTCGCCGACGCTGTACGGCGGGAAATTGTAGTGCAGCATGAACTTCTTGTAGACCTCGCCGCCGAGCGCATCGATCTTCTGCTCGTCCGACGACGTGCCGAGCGTCGCCACCACGAGCGCCTGCGTCTCGCCGCGCGTGAAGAGCGCCGAGCCGTGGGTCCGCGGCAACACTCCCACCTCCGACGTGATCGGCCGGATGTCGGTCAGACTGCGTCCGTCGATGCGACGTCGCTGCTCGACGATCAACCCGCGAACCGCATCGTAGTGCGCGTCCTCGAACGAAGCCTTGATCTCGCGCTCCTTCTCGGGGAACTCGGCGGCGAGCGTCGCGAGCAGCTCGGTGCGCACCAGCCGCACGGCGTCACTCCGCTCGTGCTTGCCGGCCGTCTCCATCGCGGTCCGAATCTTCGGAAGCGCGAAGTCGCGGACCCGCTTCTGGAGGACGGTATCGACCGCCGGCGGAACGACCGTCCGCTTCGGCTTACCGAGCGCCTTTCGCAGCTCGTCCTGGAGATCGAGGATCTTCTGCATCTCGCGATGTGCGGTGAACAGCGCATCGAGGATCACGTCCTCGGAGAGCATCTTCGCGCCGCCTTCCACCATCACGATGGCGTCGCGGGAGCCGGCCACGATCAGCTGCAACTCGCTGTCGCCGTACTGCGAGGTCATCGGGTTCACGACGAGTTGGCCGCCGATGCGCCCCATTCGAATGCCGGCGATGGGACCGTGGAACGGGATGTCCGAGACTTCGAGAGCCGCCGACGCGCCGATCAACGCCGGCATGTCGGCGTCGTTCTCCTTGTCGAACGACAGCACGGTCGCCACGATCTGCGTCTCGCAGCGGAAGCCGTCGGGGAAGAGCGGTCGCAGGGGACGGTCGATCAATCGCGAGTTGAGGATCTCCTTCTCGCTCTGTCGACCCTCGCGCTTGAAGAAGCCGCCCGGGATCTTGCCCGCGGCGAACGTCTTTTCCTGGTAATCGCAGGTGAGCGGGAAGAAATCGACGTTCTCGCGCGCCTCCCTGGCGGCCGTCGCGGTGACGAGGACGACGGTCTCTCCGTACTGCACCAGCGCGGAACCGCCGGCCTGCTTCGCCATCCGCCCGACCTCGATCGAAAGAGGCCGTCCGTGGAAATCGATCGCGACTTTTTTCATCTCACCTGCTCCCGTCCCGTGTCGGAACATTCCCTGAAGACCGTGTGGTAACGCAGCGAGAAACGGGATGGGTAGAGAAGTGAAAAAAAAGACGCTTACTTGCGGATGTTGAGACGTTCGATGACGGTCTTGTAGCGCTGGAAATCGATGCGTTTCAGATAGTCCAGCAACCGCCGCCTCTGCCCCACCAACTTCAATAAGCCGCGACGCGAATGATGATCTTTCGCGTGGGCTTTGAAGTGTTCGGTCAAATACCCGATGCGATCACTCAGCAGTGCAATCTGGACCTCGGGCGAACCGGTATCGGTCTCGTGCCGTCGGTAGTCCGCCAGGATCCCCTGGGTACGCGCTGCCGCGCCGCTCGTTCCTTCTCCCATGTCGTTTCTCGTCAAGTGGGCAGCAGTACCATGCGATACCCGGGATGTAAAGTGAGCGCGGGCCTCACGCTCATTCCGGCTCGCCTCGCGTGCGCTCGACCATCACCCGCGCCAGCTGCCAACGGGACCCATCCGACGTCGCCGTCGCGATCGCGACCAACTCCCCCCGCGCGCTCGCCAAGCGCACCACCTCGCCCGCTCCCCGGGGAGGCCCGAGCGTCCCGAGCACCCGCTGCTGTCCGCGCCGGATCGACACGATGGTGCGCGAATCGACCTCGACCGCCCGCAGCGTCCCGAGCGCCTCCGAGGGGGTCACGAGCGCCAGCGCGCCCTCGGCCGCCACCCGCGCGAGATCGTCGAGCCTCACGGCGTCCCGGACGTCGAAGGGGCCGCAGCGCGTCCGGCGGAGCGCCGCCAAGTGCGCGGCCGTTCCGAGGGCCCGCCCCAGATCCTGCGCCAGAACCCGTACGTAGGTGCCCCGCGAGCACGTCACCGCGAACGCGAGGCGATCAGCGGCGAGCCACGCCACGTCGAAGGCCGCGATCCGGACCGGACGGGGGGCCCGCTCGACGGTCTGCCCTGCGCGCGCCAGGCGATAGAGCGGCACGCCGTCACGCTTCAGCGCCGAGTACATCGGCGGCGTCTGCAGGATCTCACCGCGCAGCCCGGCAACCGCGGCCGCCAGGTCGGCCGTGGTGAGCGGCGGCAGCGGTCGTTCCTCGAGCACCGCCCCGGTGCGGTCGAGCGTGTCGGTCGCGGTCCCGAGCGCGATCTCACCGACGTACCGCTTCTCGTCGTCGGCGAGAAAGGCCGCGATCTTCGTTCCCTCGCCGATGCAGATCGGGAGAAGCCCGGTCGCGAAGGGATCGAGCGTCCCGAGGTGCCCGACCTTGCGCTGCCGCAGCGTGCGCTTCACGAACGCGACCACGGAGGCCGACGTCACACCCTCCGGCTTGTCCACCAGAAGCAGCCCGTGCAGCTCCGAGCGGGGCTCAGGCATCGTCGTCTTCCTCGCGCGGGCCACGCGCCTCGCGCAGCAGCCGTTCGAGGCGCTCCGCGTTGCCGATGGTCGGATCGATCTCGAAGCGCAGCTCGGGAGTGAAGCGGAGGCCGAGCCGCCGCCCGATCTGCGACTGCAGATACGCACGCGCGCTCGCGAGGCCCGCGAGCGTGCTCCGCTCCGCCGCCTCGCCCCCGTGCACCGCCACGTACACGGTCGCGTGCTTCAGATCGGGCGACATACGCGCGCCCGTCACGGTGACCATGCCGACCCTGGGGTCCTTCACCCCGCGCAGCAGGACGTCCGAGAGCGCCGCTTGCAGCAACGCTCCGACGCGATCGGTTCGATGTCCGGCCATGGCTCTCAGTAGTGCAGGAACTCGAGCTGCTCCTCGCCGAGCTCCGCGACCTGCATGTCGTCGATGCAACGCACGACCTCGCGCAGGGCCCCGTCGACGAACGCCTGATCGGTGCCGACCTGGCTGATGCCGAGCACCGCACGCTGCCAGAGATCGTGGTCGTCGGCTTCGGCGATCGACACGTTGAACTTGTTGCGCACCCGCGCCTTGATGGTGCGGAGCACGCTCCGCTTGCCCTTGAGCGAATGGTTCTCGTGCAAGTAGAGCGTGAGACGAAGTACGCCGACGGTCACGACTCGCTCCGTTGCAACGCGCAGCCGAAGCCGCACGCCGCGTCCAAACCGGCTCGCTCCCGCGTTTCGTCAGCCGAGATGCGGTCTGCCGGCGGCGGAGCCCCGTGATGAACGACAGCGCGGGGGCTAGACCCGCCGCTCGACCGACGCCTGCCCGCCACCGATCGACCGGGACGACGGCGTGAGCTGCCGGGCCACGGCCTCCATCTCATAGACCTCGACGACGTCGCCTTCCTTGACGTCCTGGAAATTCTCGAGACTGAGACCGCACTCGTAGCCGGACGCGACCTCGCGGGCATCCTCCTTGAAGCGACGGAGCGTATCGATCTTCCCGTCGTACACCACGACGTGGTCGCGCACGACGCGCGCCTTGCCACCGCGGACGATCTTGCCGTCGACCACGAAGCACCCCGCGATGCGGCCCGCGCTCGGAATGCTGAAGATCTGGCGAATCTCCGCACGCCCCACGGCGCGCTCGCGCAGTGTCGGCTCGAGGAGACCCTCGAGCGCGTCGCGGATGTCGCTCACGACCTCGTAGATGATGTTGTAGAGTCGGATGTCGACGCCTTCACGGCTGGCGAGATCGGACGCCTTCGATTCGGGCCGGACGTTGAAGCCGAGAACGATCGCGTTGGACGCGGCGGCGAGGAGCACATCCGACTCCGTGATGCCGCCGACCGATGCATGGATGACCGTGAGCTTGACCTCGTCCGTCCCGAGCCGCGTCAGGGCGTCACGAATCGCCTCGACCGATCCCTGGACGTCCGCCTTGAGGACGAGTTTCAACTCCTTCACGCCGCCCGCCTGGATCTGTGAGTAGAGGTCCTCCAGCGAGACCTTGCTGGTGGTCGCCAGCTCGCTCTCCCTCTGCTTGGCGCGTCGATGCTCGGCCACCTGACGCGCCTTCGCCTCGTCGGCGACATCGATGAAGGTGTCGCCCGCCGCCGGCACGCCCGTGAGGCCGAGGATCTCGACCGGCGTCGACGGCCCGGCCTGATCGATCTTGCGGCCCTGGTCGTCGATCATCGCGCGCACTCGGCCATACTCGAGGCCGCACACGAACGCGTCGCCGACCTTCAACGTTCCCTCTTGCACCAGGACGGTCGCGACCGGACCTCGGCCGCGGTCGAGCTTCGCTTCGACGATGGTTCCGCGGGCACGCCGATCGGTGCGCGCGGTCAGCTCCAGGACATCGGCTTGCAGAAGGATCATCTCGAGGAGCTGGGGGATGCCCTGCCGCGTCTTCGCGGAGACCGGAACGACGATCGTGTCGCCGCCCCATTCCTCGGGTGCGAGGCCGAAGTTGCCGAGCTCGCGCGTGACCCGATCGAGATCGGCCTCGGGCTTGTCGATCTTGTTCACCGCTACGATGATCGGGACTTCCGCCGCACGCGCGTGATCGATGGCTTCTTGCGTCTGCGGCATGATGCCATCGTCGGCGGCGACCACGAGGACGACCAGGTCCGTGACCTTCGCGCCACGGGCGCGCATGGCCGTAAAGGCTTCATGACCCGGCGTGTCGAGGAACGCGACGCGGCGATCGTTGACCTTCACTGAATACGCGCCGATGTGCTGCGTGATGCCGCCCGCTTCACCGGCGGTGACGTTGGCTTCCCGGATCGCGTCGAGAAGCGACGTCTTGCCGTGATCGACGTGACCCATGATGGTCACGACCGGCGGTCGCGGCGTCCGCTCCTCCTCGCCGCCTTCCTCCTCGAGGCCCGCCTCCAGCAGCGACTCGACGTTCAGCGCCACGTTCTCGACCGTGTAGTCGAACTCGGCCGCGACCAGCGTCGCCGTGTCGACGTCCAGGATCTGATTGACGGTGGTCATCATGCCCATGTCCATGAGCTTGCGGATGACCTCGCTCGACTTGACACCGATGGCCTTCGACAGATCACCGACCGTGATCGCCTCGGAGATCTTGACGACGCGCTTGCTCGCCTTCGGCGTCGTGATCTCGGTGTGGTGCTGCTCCTTGCCGGGCAGCGCCCGCTTCTTTCGTCGGAGCTTCCCCGGGCGCCGATCGCGCTCGAGCGTCTCGAGCATGTCGGTCTTCTTGATGACCTTCCGCTTCTTGCCGCTCTTCTTCGCGAACTCGTTCTCTTTGGCCTTCGGCGCCTCGGAAGGTGCCGGTGCCCCCGGGGCGGGGCGCCCTCCGGCGTCGGCGCCGGCGTCGGTCCGGCGTGCCGCGGTCCGCGGCGGGGGCGCCGCGGCCTTCCTGAGATCGATGCGTCCGAGGACGCGCACCTGCTGCGGCTCGTCGTCGCGTCGGACCGGCGCAGCCGCCTGAGCCGCCGCCTCGGCCTCGGCCGCACGCGCCGACTCCTCCGCCGCGAGGGCCTCCGCCTCGGCCGCCGCCGCGGCCGCGGCCGCCGCTGCCTCGGCCGCCTCCGCCGCGGCACTCGCTTTCATCAGCTCCTGCTCGATCTCCCCCATCTCCGGAATGTCCGGCTCCGGAACGACGGGTGGTGGCGACTCGACCGGCGCCGGCATCTCGAAGGGCGTCAGCTCGACGGCCGGCATCTCGACCGGCGCGAGCGCGGGGGTCACGTCGGGAAGCGGCTCCGCGACCGGCTCCTCACGCTTGACCACCTCCTCGCGCTTCGTGCGGCGGCGGATGACGTTCGTACCGACACGATTCTCCACGACCTGCTCGCGAGCCGTCACCACGGAGTCTTCCGAGGTCACGACGCGCTCCAACACCACGCGCTCCGTGCCGATCGCGACGGCCGCCTTGTCCCGTAGCCCGAGCACATCGCGCACCGGAGGAATCTGCTCGTCCGCGAGCGTGCTTTGCGATTTCTTGTTGCGAATCCCGACCTTTTCGCACGCGGCCAGCACGTCCTTGACGGGACGGTCCCACTCCTTCGCGAGCTCGTGGATGCGCTTCTTCCCGTTCAAGCATGCACCTCCGGGAACCGGGCGCGAAAGGATTCGCGCGCGGGCTTAGGTACCACGCACCCCAACGAGCGTACAAACCCGCCCCGGCGCGTGAACGTGTCGGCGCACGTGCGATCGGCGTGGAAATACCCGCCGCGACCGCCGAGCCGTCCGGCGCCGTCGAGAACGAGCGTCCCCGCGCGCGCGACGACACGCACGAGATTGGATCGCGCGTCGCGCGCACGGCACCCGAGACAGGTTCTGGTCGGTTCGTGTCGCATCGGCCTCAGCCGTCGCTCCCGGCTCCGTCGCCGCCGTCGCCGGTGGAGCCTCCGCTCGATTCGGCAGCCGCCGAGAACGCCGCGGCCGCCTCAAGGGCAGCCGCCTCCGCCGCCGCCGCTTCTTCCGCGACACGAGCCTCGGCTTCCAGGCGCTTCTGCTCGACGTGCGCCTTGGCCGACTTCACGATGCCCGACGCCTTGTCACTGCTGACTCCCTCGACCTGGCCGACCCGATCGGGATCCGCGTCCGCAAGCTCCTCCGCCGACTTGAAGCCGTCCTGGTAGAGCAGCTCCGCGGTCACGTCGCCGATCCCCGGGATCGCCATGAGCGACTGGCGGGCGTTTCGCGCCTCCTCTTCGGCCTCGGCCTCGCCCTTCACGTCGAGACGCCATCCCGTCAACCGGGACGCGAGGCGAACGTTCTGGCCCTTCTTCCCGATCGCGAGCGAGAGCTGATCGTCGGGAACGATCACCTCCATGGCCCGCTCCTCCTCGTCCATGATGATCTTGGAGACCTTCGCTGGGGACAACGCACGACACACGTACTCCGCCGGATCCTGGATCCACGGCACGATGTCGATCTTCTCGCCGCGCAACTCCTGCACGACCGATTGCACGCGCGTCCCGCGCATGCCGACGCAGGCCCCGACGGGATCGACGTCGCGATCGTTCGAGTAGACCGCGATCTTGGCGCGCCCACCGGGTTCACGCGCCGCGCCCTTCACCTCGACGATGCCCTCGTAGATCTCGGGAACCTCCTGCTCGAAGAGCTTGATGAGCAACCCGGGATGCGTGCGCGACAGCACGATCTGCGGTCCCTTGCTGGTGAGCTCCACGTCGAGGATGTACGCGCGGATCCGGTCGCCCTGACGATACCGCTCGCGCGGGATCTGCTCCTTCTCGGGCAGGATCGCGTCGGTGCGACCGAGGTTCACGATGATGTTCTTGCGCTCGAAGCGCTGCACGATACCCGAGAAGAGCTCGCCCTTCCGATCCTTGAACTCGTTGAAGATGATGGTGCGCTCGGCCTCGCGAACTTTCTGGATGATGTTCTGCTTCGCCGCCTGCGCCGCGATGCGGCCGAACTTCTCCTGGGAGAGCTTGGACAGGAGCTCGTCGCCGACCTCGGCTTCCGGATCGAGCGTCGCCTTCGCGTCCCTCAATGTCACCTGATTGGCCGGATCGGTGATCTCGTCGACGACCGTCTTGATCTCGAACAGCTCGACCTCGCCGATGTCCGGATTGAACTTGGCCTCGATCTGGTGCTCCAGACCGAAGGTGCGACGCGCGGCCGAGAGCATGGCCTCCTCGAGGGCGGCGACGATGATGCCCCTGTCGATCCCCTTTTCCTTGCTCACCTGCTCGATGACGCGATTCAGATCGGGTTGCATGTCGTCTCCTTCCCGCCTACCGAGACCCGGCCCGCCGCGCCGGCCGCTGCGCACCGCGATCCCGACGCCGCTGTCCGAGCACGGGAAACTCGTGCTGGTAGTTCGCTCGGGTGATGGCCTCGTACGCGATGTCGTGGGCGATCCGATCGTCCCCGGTGATGGTGATGCCGTCGCCCCGCGCCGCCGTCAGGACTCCCCGGAAGGAGTGCCGCGTGCCGATGCCCTTGCGCGTCTGCACGTGCACCTTCTTGCCGACGAAGGCCTCGAAATGGCTCGGACGCGTCAGGGGCCGGTTCACCCCCGGCGAGGACACCTCGAGCGTGTAGGCGCCGGGAACGGCGTCGCCCCGCACGTCCAGGGCATCGGAGAGCTGCCGGCTCACCGCGGTGAGTTCGTCGAGCGAAACGCCCCCGCCGAGCTCGTCGATCAGCAAACGCAGGACGTGCCCGCACCCCTCGCGCCGCAGCTCGACGTCCACGAGCTCCAGCCCGAGGTCGAGCACGATCGGCTCGGCGATGGCCCACACGGCCGCGATCTTCGGATCGATTTCCATTTGTCGAGGTTGTCTGCGTACCCCTCCCCTCCGCCGAGTCTCCGCGACCGGGGTGAGGCACTGCATCGGCTGCGTTCAAGGAACCCCGGCAAACAGAAGGCTGGGCGAGAGTGGAGAGCGCCTTCTCAGAACAAAAAAAGCGGGCACGGGCCCACTTCTTTGAAGCAGTTCGCGGCAATAACACGAGCCTTGCGAAGGCGCAAGCCTGGGACGCGGTGCGGCAAGCGTACCGTTCCCGACCGCCGCGACGGCAGCCAACCTCAGGAGCCGTACATCTGGTCGATGACCTCCCGGTAGCGCTCGGTCACGACCTTGCGCTTCACCTTGAGGCTCGGCGTGAGCTCCCCGGTCTCCTGGGAGAAGTCCCCTTCGAGAATCCGGAAGTACTTGATGCTCTCGTACGAGGCCAGGTGCTTGTTGACGTGCTGCACCTCGCGATCGACGAGCGCCGTGATCTCGGGATGGCTTGCTGCCTGCGCCCGGGTGCGTAGCTCGATGCCGGCCGCCGCCGCGTAGCGTTCGACCTCCTCGAAATCGAGCGTCAGGAGCGCCACGACGTACTTTCGATTGTCCCCGATCACGACCGCCTGACTGATGTGGAGCTGGGTCTTCAAGAGGTTCTCGATGTTCTGGGGCGCGACGTACTTTCCGCCCGAGGTCTTGATGAGGTCCTTCTTGCGGTCGGTGATCCGCACGAACCCATCCGCGTCGATCTCACCGATGTCTCCCGTATGGAACCAACCCTCGGCGTCCCAGGACTCGGCCGTCGCCTCCGGACGCTTGTAGTACCCCTGCGCGACGTTCGGTCCCTTGGCGAGGATCTCGCCGTCGGGAGCGATCCGCAGTGTGACGTTCGGGATCGCCGGGCCCACGGTCCCGAACCTGAACTGGTCCGGCCGGTTGCAGGTCAGGATCGGCGTCGTCTCGGTGAGGCCGTAGCCTTCGAGGATCAGCAGCCCGACGGCGTGGAAGAACTCCATGATCTCGCGCGCGAGCGGCGCCCCGCCCGAGACCATGAGACGGACGCGCCCGCCGAGCGTCTGGTGGATGCGCGAGAACACCAGCCGGTCGGCGATCATGCCCTGGAACGAGACGAGCAGCGGGAGCGCCTCACCGCGCTGCAGATAGGCGCTGCGCTCGCGCCCCACCCCGAGCGCCCAATCGAAGATCGCGCCCTGCAGAAAACCGCTCTGCTGACGCGTCCCCATGATCCGCGCGTAGATCTTCTCGTAGATACGGGGCACCGACGGGATGAGGTGCGGTCGCGACTCGCCGAGCTCCTGCGTCAGCGTGTCGATCGACGTGGCGAAGGCGGTGACGGTTCCCAGCAACAGCCCGAGATACTCGACCATGCGCGCGAACGAGTGCGCGAGGGGCAGGAAGAAGAAGTCCACCTCGCCTTCCGCGACGACCCCGAGCGCGCTCACGGCCTCGATCGCCGCGAGATGGTTTCCGTGGGTCTGCATCACCCCTTTCGGCGGACCGGTGGTCCCCGACGTGTAGACGATCGTCGCGAGGTCGTCGCGCCCGACGGCCGCCATACGCGCGTCGAGGATCGGCTGCGCGTGCTCCGACGCCGCCCGCCCCCGCGCGCGCAGGTCGGCGAGGGCGACGACGTCCGCGCCGTCGGGCTCGCCCTCCATCAGGACGAGCAGCCCTACCGCGATGGACACCCGCTCGCCGTCGAGCTCGAACCCCTCGCGCTGGACGGTACGGACCTTCGCCAGCTGCTTGGCGTTCTCCACGAAGCACACCCGCGATTCGGAGTTGGCGAGGATGTAGCCGCACTCGTGCGGGAGGTTCGATTGGTAGATCGGCACGCTGATCGCGCCGCACGCGTAGATCGCGATGTCCGCGTCGACCCATTCCGGTCGCGTCCCGGAGAGGATCGCGACCTTTTCGCCGGGCTGCAGGCCGTGCTCCACGAGGCCGGCGGCGATCTCGCGGATCGCGGTCGCGTCCTCGTCCCACGAGACTTCGCGCCACGCACCGTCGCGCTTCACGCGATAGCGCGGTTTTTCAGCGCGTACCGCGGCCCGGTCGAAGTACATCTGCGCGAGGTTCCGGAAGGCGGTTCCGCGCGACGTCGACTCGGTCGGCACCGGCGCGATCAGCTCCCGCCGGAAACGTTGGCCGTCGCCTCGTGCAGGGTCACGAGACCGACGATCTGATAGCTCCGCTTGCCGACCGGCGCCTGTACCTCGACCTCGTCGCCGACCGCCTTGTTGAGGAGCGCCCGTCCGATCGGCGAGCTCAGGGAGATCGCCCCGCTCGCGGCGTCGACCTCCTCGGGAAAGACGATCCGGTACTCGGACGTCGTCCCCTCTTCGCCGTCCATGACGGTGACCCGGCTCCCGTACGCCACCACGTCGTGCGGAATGGACGCGAGCGTGTACATCGAAAGCTCACGAATGCGATTCTGGATCTGCCCGATGCGCGCCTTCAGGAACTCCTGCCTCGCCTTGGCGGCATCGTATTCCGCGTTCTCCGAGAGGTCCCCGTGGGCCGCGGCTTCCTGCAACTCCTTCGGGACCTTCACGGTGAGCTCGTGCTTGAGCTCCTGAAGCTCCTTCTTGAGGCGAGTGACGACGGGCAGCTCCATGCGCTCCTCCGAGGCGAGGGATGCTAGCCGCATCCCTTCGCGCAAGTCAAAACGCGCGTCCGACGATCCACACGACGCACGCCGCGGGGCGCGGTCCGGTCCAACGGTGGTCTAGCGGGAGGCGAGCAGGCCGCGCACGATCTCGCTCGCGCGCTTGCCGTCGTACCGACCCGGGTGTCGATCCTTGAGGCGAGCCATGAGCGGGCCCATGGCATCGACGCCTTCCGCGATCCACCCCTGGAGGAGCGCGGTGAGCTCGACGTCGCCGAGCACGGTGGGCAAGTAGCGCGCGAGGATCGCCCGCTCCGCGGCATTCTCGGCCACGAGATCGTCGCGCCCGGCGCGACGTGCGAATTCCCCGGCCTCCTCCCGCTTCTTCGCTTCGCGCTGGACGAGCGCCAGGATCTCGCCGGCCGGCAGCTCGCCTCCCCCGGCGTCGATCCGTCGATTGGCCACCGCGGCGAGCAGGCCGCGCAGCACGTAGACGGTCACCCTGTCGCGCTGCTTCATCGCGTCCTGCAGCTGTTGCCGCAGTTGCGCCTCGGAGAGCCCGTCCGCCATCCCCGCCTTAGTGCCTGCGGGAGATCATCTTGTCCATCTTCTCCTTGGCGTCGGGATCGGCCGACGCTTCGGCAAACCAATCGCTCGTCGCCTGGAGGAACGCTTCCTTCTGATAGGCGTACCAATACATCGCCGCCAACCCGAGCAGGAGCCCTGCCACAAATTGCCGCATGACGGTCCTTTCGGCCCCTCCGAAAGTGCCGCGCCGCAAGAGTGTACCGGCCGGCCCCGCAGAATGTCCAGACGACTTCTCGGACGCGACCGTCGGCGCTCGCACGCCAAACCCAGTGCGGCCTCTCATACGATCCGTCGTCACACGAGCGCGCGAGGCCGTCGGGGTTGTCCCCCCGCTCTCCCGCGCGTAGCGTGTGACTCCCCCGTGCCCTGGCCCAGGAGCGTCACGTGCAGATCCTCCGATCCGCCCTCCGGTTTCCCACCGACCTGCTCTGTCCCGAACGATGCGCCGCGTGCGACGCGCTCGTCCACCCGATCGATCTCCTCTGCGCCGCTTGCCTCGTGGCCACACGCCGCCTCGGACCTCCGGAGTGTCCGGGATGCGGCGCTCCCCGGACGACCGACGCCCGTTGCGCCCTCTGCGCGCCGCCCGACGCGCCGATCCGCACCGCGCGGGCGTGGGCCGCCTACGACGGCAGCACGGGGCCGAGTCCGGTCGCGCGCGCGATCGCCCGTCTCAAGTATCAAGGAGCGCGCCGGCTCGGACGGCGCTTCGCCACCGTCCTGACCTCGCGGGTCTCCACGGCGGACGCCGCGCTCGTCATCCCGGTGCCCCTGCATCCCCGACGCCTGCGCGCACGCGGGTTCAATCAGAGCGCCGTGATTGCTCGACACCTCGCACGTGACCTCGGCCGACCGGTCGGGCTCGGAGCGGTCGTCCGCGTCCGCGATACTCCGAGCCAGGTCGGAAGCACGACCGTCGCGGCGCGCGCCGCGAACGTCGCGGGCGCCTTCGCGGTTCCCCATCCCGCGACCGTCCGAGATCGTCCGATCCTGCTCGTCGACGACGTGTGGACGTCGGGGGCGACGGTGCGAGCCGTGGCACGGTGCCTCCGCGACGCAGGAGCGACCGCCGTCGACGTCGTCACGATCGCGCGCGTCCTCTGAGCGGGGATCCCGTAGCATCCGCGACCGCGCTATAGCGTGCGACGTGGACGAAGATCGCCGGCGGCTCTGGCAGGAACGCCACCGGACCGACGAGGAACTCGGGGCGCCGTCCCCGTTCGTCGTCGACGCGCTCGATCTGCTCGGCGCCCCGACACGTCTGGCGGGCGCGCGCGCTCTCGACCTGGCGTGCGGACGGGGGCGCCACGCGCTGCTGCTCGCCGAGCGCGGCTATCGCGTCGACGCGATCGACTTCGCGCTGGCCGCGCTCACGGCCGTCCACCGCCACGCCGCCGCGCGGCGCCTCGACGTCCGATGCCTCGCGGCGGACGTCGCCACCTGGCCGTTGCCGACCGATCACTACGCGCTGGTGCTGGTCGTGAGCTTCCTCGACCGCTCTCTCTTCCCTTCGTTGCGCGCGGCGGTCGCGCCGGGCGGCGTCCTGCTCTACGAGACGCACGCACGCGGGACGGGCATCGCGCCGGCGGTGCGCGCCGAGTTCTGCCTCGAGCCGGGCGAGCTCGACGTCCTCTGCCGCGACTGGGAGATCCTGCTGCGGCACGACGGCGACGCGCGACATCGCGGCCGGCGCGCGCCGCGCGCCGGCATTCTCGCGCGCCGCCCCGCCTCCGCGCATTGACAGCGAGGACGCTTTCCGATGCTATCCGCCGCGATGCCGAGCCCCGTTCGCGCGCTCACCTACGCCGACGCCGGCGTCGACATCGACGCGGGCGATCGGCTCGTCGCCAACATCGGCTCCTTGGCCCGCCGCACGCGCCGCCCCGAGATCGTCGCGGGCGTCGGCGGGTTCGCCGCGCTCGCGCGCCTGCCTCGCGGCTACCGCGAGCCGCTGCTCGTGACCTGCACCGACGGCGTCGGCACGAAGCTGCGTATCGCCTTCGCGCTCGACCGCCACGACACGGTGGGCGTCGATCTCGTCGCGATGAGCGTCAACGACCTCCTCACGATCGGCGCCGAGCCCCTGCTCTTCCTCGACTATTTCGCGACCGGACGTCTCGACGTACGTCGCGCGACCGACCTCGTGCGCGGCATCGCGCGCGGCTGTCGCGAGGCCGGGTGCAGCCTCGTCGGGGGCGAAACCGCCGAAATGCCGTCGTTCTACCCCGACGGGGAGTACGACGTCGCCGGTTTCGCCGTCGGTGTCGTCGAGCGACGGCGGGTGATCGACGGAACGGGCATCCGTCCGGGCGACGCACTGATCGGCTTGCCGTCGAGCGGCTTGCACAGCAACGGCTTCGCCCTGGCACGCCGCGTCCTGCTCACGCGCGCGAAGCTCCGCCTCGACCGACCGGCTCCGGGATTGCGCGGGACGCTCGGAGACGAGCTGCTGCGCCCCACGCGCATCTACGTCCGGACGGTGCGAAAGCTCCTCGCCGCGGCGCCGCGAGGCGCGATTCGCGGCATGGCACACATCACGGGGGGTGGCCTCCCCGGCAACCTTCCCCGCGTGTTGCCGGCGGGCTGTCGGGCGGTGGTTCGCCGCGCATCGTGGCGCGTGCCGCCCATCTTTCCGCTCATCCAGCGTCTCGGCGGCGTGGCGCGTGCCGAGATGGACCGCACGTTCAACAACGGGGTCGGCTACGTGCTGGTGGTGGCGGCCTCCCGGGCCGAGCGCGTCCTCGCCCACCTGCGTCGCCAGCGCACGGGGGCATGCCGCATCGGGGTGGTCGAGCGCGGCACCCGCGGACTCGAGTACGTCGAACGCGATGCCTGAGCCGTTGGCGCTCGGCGTGCTGCTCTCCGGGAGCGGCACGAACCTCCAGGCGCTCATCGACGCCATCGCCGCAGGCACGCTCGACGCTCGCATCGCGGTCGTCGTGAGCAACGTGGCCGACGCCGGCGGCGTCGCGCGTGCGCACCGTCACGGGCTCCCGACCGTCGTGCTGCGCCACCGCGAGGCGCCGTCGCGCGAAGCCTACGATGCCCGCGTAGCGGAGACGCTCCGCGAGCACGGCGTCCGCCTCGTCGTACTCGCGGGCTTCATGCGCCTCGTGACGACGGTGTTGCTGCGGGCCTTCCCCACCCGCGTTCTGAACATCCACCCGGCCCTCCTCCCGGCGTTTCCCGGCTTGCACGCGGAACGCCAGGCGCTCACCCACGGCGCTCGCATCACCGGCGTCACCGTGCACTTCGTCGACGAGGAGACCGACCACGGACCGATCCTCGCGCAAGCGGCCGTCCCGATCCTGCCCGACGACACCGAGGAGACGCTCCACGCGCGTATCCAACGCCAGGAGCATCGCCTGTATCCGTTCGCCATCCAGCTGATCGCGGCGGGACGCGTGCGCGTCGAGGGGCGTCGCGTGCTCGTCGACGGCGGCGCCTGCGCCACCGATGCGGTGCTCGCCAACCCGATGCTGCCCGCCGCGTGATCCGCGGCGCGCGCGTCGCCCACGCCGCCATCGTGCTGGCGGGATTCGGCGTGTTCGCGGCGCTCGTACAGCACGTCGGCCCCGCACGCCTCGTGGACGACCTCCGTCGCTTCGGCTGGGCCATCCTCGCAGTCGTGGCGTTCGAACTCGTGATCGACGCCTGCAACACGGCGGCCTGGCGCGCCATCCTGCCGCCGGGGTCGCCCGTCGGCTTCGGACGCCTGTATTGGGTGCGGCAGGCCGGCGTCGCGATCAACCAGGTCACACCGACGGCCACCGTCGGCGGCGAGGTCGTCAAGACCCTCCTCCTGCGGCCGTACCTGCGGACGGCCACGACGGCGGCCTCGCTCGTCGCCGCCCGCATGAGCTACGCGCTCGGCCAGACGATCCTCGTGCTGCTCGGCCTGTCGGCGGTGTTGAGCCGGACCGGCGATGCCCCCGACCTCCGGGGCGCCATCGTCCTGACGGTCGTCGCGACCGCCGGCGGCGTCCTGAGCTTCGTCTGGCTGCAACGCGGCGGCATCTTCGCGCGCCTCGCGAACGGCCTGCCGCGACTCGGCCTCGCCGAGCGCCTCGTCGAGCGCGCGCGCGCCGCCGCGCGCGCACTCGATCGTCAGCTCGCGGCCTTCTACCGGGAGCGACCGGGCGCGTTCGTTGCATCGGTCTCCTGGCACGCGCTCGGGCAGATCGTCGGCCTCTTCCAGCTCTCGTTCACCCTGACGATGCTCGGCATGCCGGTCTCGATCGCCACCTGCCTCGCCATCGAGGCGTTCGCGCTCGTTCTCGATTCGGCGGCGTTCCTCGTTCCGGGGCGCGTCGGAGTGCAGGAAGCCGGCCGCGTGCTGGTGTTCACGACCTTCGGCTTGAGCGCCACGACCGGCCTCGCGGTCGCGGTGATCGTCCGACTCAGTCAGCTGACGGTGGTCGCGCTCGGGCTCGCGGCGTATGCCGTGCTTTCCATGCGCGCGCCGGCACCCGATCGGGCCTGAGCGCTCACCTCGGACGCGCCGCGCGCGGCGCTGTCGCGAACACCCAGGCGACGCGGAACGCGTGCACCGCGACGGTCGCCACCGCCCACGCCACGACGCCGACGAAGGCCTCGGCGGGACGCCCGGTGAAGAAGCCCCCGACCAAAATCATCACGTACACGTTGCGCCGACCGGCAACGGCGCGGAACCGACGATCGAACGGCGTGAGCTCGTCGAGCATGCGGCCGGTCGCCCGCTGCGCCGCGAGGTACAGGAGGTTGTCCACCAGGTCGCAGGCCACGAGCAGCCAGCCCGCATACCAGAGATCCGCACGGCCCCCGGCGCGCCCGAAGTGCGACGCCAGCGCGAGGTACCAGCCGTTCTCGTAGAAGAAGTCCCCGACGTGCTCGAGCTCGCCGAGCTTCGAAGTCTGGAGCTTCAGACGCGCAAGCTTGCCGTCCACACCGTCGAGCACGCCGACGACCAGGGCCAGGAGTACGCCGACGCGCAGCCAGCCACCGTAGAAGAGCGCGGCGACCACGCCCGCCAGCACCAACGTGAACAGCGTGATCTGGTTCGGCGTCACGCTCGTCGGTGCGAAGCGTCGGACGAGGAAGTTCTCGAAAGGCGCGTCGAAGTATTGCCCTGGGAGGTCGAGTGCGCGCTTCTGCACATGATCCAGCAGCACGTCCCATCCGGCCCGGCGCTCTTCCGTCGTCCCCACGGTGACGACGTACGGCGCCGCGTCACCACGAAGCTCCGCGCTGTAGGGATCGATCTCTTCGAGGAGGCAACGCTCCGCGTGCGCCGCGACCGCGGCTCCGTGGCGCGCGACGTCGGCCGCCCGGATCCATGCAACGGGCTCCTGCCGCGAGCCGTCGCAGCTCACGAACGTGGTGCGATCGCGGTCGAGGAGCGCGCGCAAGACGCGGAGATCGACCAGCCGATCGGCCGCGAGGGCGAGGAAGACGTGCGGACGGTCGGGCGTCGCCGCGACCGCACCGGCGAGATCGCCGACGCCCTCCGGCACGCGTCGCACGCTCACGATCGCGCCCGGCACACTCACCGCGGGCTCCGGATCCCCGTCGCGTACCAGCAGCACGACGCGGGCGCGATCGAGCTTCACGAGCTGCTTCAACTGGCGCTCGAGCAGTGAGAGACCGCCGGGCGTTCCGGCACGTCGCCACGTCGCGTCCGACGGCACGAAGATCATGACGTCCACGGCCGGCGCGTCGCGCGCCGCCGCGGCGGCGGCGCCGTCGCGGCGCCCTGCCTCCGTCCGCCCCTCCACGATCCGCGCCACGTATCGTCCGTCCGGAACGGCGTCAATTGCCGGTCTCCGCGACGCCTGGTACGTCTCCCGCGTGGCACGCTCCGCGAGCGCAGCGCGACGCGCCGAGGGTCTCGTCGCGATCCTGCTCGACTACGGCGGCACCCTCGACGGCGACGCGCAGCACTGGTTCGATCATTTCGTGCGCCTCTGGGGTGAAGCGGACGCCGCCGTCCCGCTCGCGACCCTGAAGGACGCGTTCTATGCGGCCGACGCCGCCATCACCCGCGACCCGGAGATCCGCGGGTTCGGTCTCGCGCGCATGATCCGCACGCACGTCGACCTCCAGCTCCGGCATCACGGCCGCCGCGACGACGTGCTGGCGACGCGGCTGGCCGATGCCTTCATCGCCGATACGCGCGCCGCCTGGGACCGCAACCGGCCGCTCCTGCGCGCGCTCGCCCGCCGCTTCCGCCTGGGCGTCGTCTCGAACTCCTACGGCAACATGCCCGCGCTCCTCGCCGAGGCCGATCTCGCGCCCTTCGACGTCGTCGTCGACTCCGCGATCGAGGGCCTCGCGAAGCCCGACCCTGCGATCTACACTCTGGCCGCCGTGCGGCTCGGCGTGCCGGCCGCTGCCGTGCTCCACGTCGGCGACTCGTGGGAGCGCGACGTGGTCCCGTCCGCCATCGTCGGCATGCGAAGCGCGTGGCTGGCGCGCCCGGGAGCGGCGACACCGCGCACACCCGCAAACGTCTGGCGCCTCGACTCCCTGCTCGATCTCGAGGCGCTCCTCGCATGATCGCCGGCATCATCGCGGCGGGGCTCGGCGAGCGGCTGCTGGCGCGCGGCATCCGCACCCCGAAGCCGCTCGTCGAGATCGCCGGCCGCCCGCTGATCGCGCGCACCATCGACGCCCTCTACGCCGCCGGCGCTTCGCGTATCGCGTGCATCGTGAACGCCGAGACCGATCGCGTGCGGGAGTACCTCCACGACACGCCCTGGCCCGTCCCGATCGACGTCCTCCAACGCACGACCGCGAGCTCGGCGGAGAGCTTCCTCGCGCTGCGCCCGTTCCTCTCGAAGGCGCCGTTCCTCCTCACGACGGTCGACGCCATCTGCGCCCCGAGCGCGTTGGTCGCGCTGGCAGCGCGCGGCCGCGCCCTCTCGCCGACCGCGAGCGTCCTCGGCGTGACCGCGACCGTCGACGACGAGAAGCCGCTCTGGGCCGAAGTGGATGCGGACGACCGCATCCGATCGCTCGGCGACGCGACGCGCGCACGTCACGTCACCGCCGGCGTTTACTTCCTCCAACCCCTAGTATATTCGCTCGCGGATGAAATCGCCCCGCGCGTTTTCACCGCGTTTCGCGCCGTGCTCGGGGCGCTTCTCACGCACGGTCACCCGCTCTACGGGTTCGACGTCGGCGCGGCGATCGACGTCGATCGCCCCGAGGACATCGTGGCCGCCGAGCGCCTGCTCGGCCTGAACGTCTGATGCGGAGCCTCGTAGGCGTATTCCGCGAGCCCGAGTATTCCCCGGGTCGTGTCGACGACGACGCCGCGATCCTCGAGCGCACGCGGGACGCGTTGGCGGCGCGCGGCCTGACCATGCGGCTCGGCGGCATCGAGCTGCTCGCCGACGGTGCGCCGGCGGCCGTGCTCGCGATGTGCCAGTCGGATCGCGCCCTCGCCGTGCTCGACCGGGCGGCGGCCGCCGCGACCGTCATGAACCACCCGAACGCGATTCGCGCCTGCCATCGGCACGAGACGATACGCCGCCTCACCGCCGCCGGAACCCCGTTTCCGGCGACGCGCATCGTCCCAACCGCGACGGAACGACCGCGCGGCGCGCGCGCGCCGTGCTGGGTGAAGCGTGGCGACGTCCATGCCATGACCACGGACGACGTCGTCTTCGCGCCGACGCGGGAAGCGCTCGACGCGACGCTCGCGGACTTCGCCGCGCGGGGCATCACCCACGCGGCGCTACAGACCCACGTCGAGGGCGTCGTCGTGAAGTTCTACGGTGTGGCCGACGGGCGCTTCTTCCGCTGCTACACCCGAGAAGGAGCCGTTCCGGCTCCGATCCCGGCCTTGTGGAGCGTCGCGCACGCGGGCGCCGCCGCGCTCGGGCTCGACGTGTTCGGCGGCGATCTCGTCGTCACCCCCGACGGACGTCCCTTCCTCATCGACGTGAACGACTGGCCGAGCTTCGCGCGCTGTCGCGACGAGGCTGCCGACGCCATCGCCGGCTACGCGATCGACCGCCTGATCGACGTCGCGCCGGCCGCGCAAGGACAGCATGGATAAGAAACCCGGCCCGAAGTCCCGCTCGGTGTTCCACGAGGAGCAAGCCGTCGTCGCGCCCGGACAGCAGCGCATCGCGCTGCTGTCCGAGCTGACGCTCGCATCCGGGCGGGGCGCGACCATCACGGATCTGGACGGCAACACCTACCTCGACTTCTTCGCGGGTGTCGCCGTCGCGAGCCTCGGCCATGCGCATCCCGCCTACATGGCCAAGGTGGAGGCGCAGCTCCGGCGCATCTCCGTCGGCAGCTTCACGACCGAGAATCGGCTGAAGCTGCTCAGGCTGATCGCCAAGCTGGCGCCCGGGAACCTCGCTCGCACACAGCTCTTCAGCGGTGGTGCGGAGGCGGTGGAGGCGGCGTTCCGGCTCGCGATGTCCGCCACGGGCAAATACGAGATCGTCGGGTTCTGGGGTGGGTTCCACGGCAAGACGGCGGGCGTCATGGGCCTGATCGGCGACGAGTCGAAGCACGGCTGGGGCCCCCTTCCCGGCGGCCGGTTCTCCGTGCCTTACGCCGACTGCGCGCGCTGCCCATTCAAGCTTCGTCATCCCGACTGCGGCCTCGCCTGTGCGGACTTCGCGCGGCAGGCGATCAAGCGCACCACCTCGGGGGCGGTCGCGGCGATCGTCATCGAGCCGATGCAGGGCACGGCCGGCAACGTCGTCCCTCCGCCGGAGTTCCTCCCGGCGATCCAGAGCATCGCAAAGGAGATCGGCGCGCTCTTGATCGCCGACGAGATGATCACCGGCTTCGGACGCACCGGCCGCTGGTTCGGGTGCAACCATTCCAACGTGGTCCCCGACGTCATGACGGTCGGCAAAGGGATGGGGAACGGCTTTCCGATCAGCGGCGTGATCTCGTCCGACGACATCGTGAGAGCCGAGCCATTCTCGCGAGCGAGCGCGTCGTCCTCCAGCTACGGCGGCAATCCGCTGGCGGCGACGGCCGCCCTCGCGACACTCGAGGCGATGGTCGACGAGGGGCTGGTCGAGCACGCCGCGACGATCGGCGCGCACATGCTGGATCGCCTGCGCGCCATGCGGGAAACGTACCCCTTCATCGGCGACGTTCGCGGCGCCGGCTTGATGATCGGCGTCGACCTCGTCGCCGACCGCAGCACGAATGAGCTCCTCGGGCGCGCCGCCACCGAGCGCATCTTCCTCGATGCGCTCCAGCACGGCCTCTTGATGATGGGATACTTCCCGCGCATCCGCATCAATCCCCCGCTCACGATCACGCGCGAGCAAGCCGATCGGGGGCTCGACATCCTCGACCGGGTCTTCGCCCGCGCCGCCAAGGAAGTTCCGGCGTCGTGAAGGGGAGGCGGCCACGCCCGCTGCGCGGGGCGATCGTGGGATTCGGCAACGTGGCGGTCGAAGGCCATCTGCCGGCCTGGCGCGAGCACAAGCTCTTCGACATCGTGGCGGTCTGCGACCCGAACGAGACGCGGCTGGCGCTCGCGGCGGAGGCGCTGCCGACGGCGCGCCGCTACGCCGACATCGACGACCTCCTGCTGAACGAGCGTCTCGATTTCGTCGATGTGGCGACGCCGCCCGCGAGCCACGCCGCGATCGTGCTCGCCGCGCTGGCCAAGCGCGTGGCGGTCCTTTGCGAGAAACCCCTCACCACCACGTGGGACGTTCTCCGGCAGATCCGCAACGCCGCGAGCGCCGCACGCGCGGTCGTCTTCACGACCCACAACTGGAAATACGCGCCGATCATCCGCACCGCGAAGCGCACGCTCCGCCGCGGCGACATCGGCGCCGTGTCGCACGTCCGTCTCGAGACGGTCCGCACGACGCCGCCGACCGACGCGGGCACCGACGGCACGTGGCGCCTCGATCCGGCGGCCGCCGGCGGCGGCATCCTGGTCGACCACGGATGGCATGCGTTCTACCTCGCCCGCCACCTCGCCGATGCGGACCCGGTCGCGATCTCCGCCGTGACGTCGCAGCGCAAGTTCACGGCGACCAGCGTCGAGGATACCGCCGAATGCACCATCGAGTTCCCGCGGGCACGCGCCGAGATCTTCCTCACGTGGGCGGGCGACGCACGCCGGAACTCCGGCACGGTGACGGGAAGCCTCGGCACGCTGACGATCGCGGACGGCACCCTGATCACCACCATCGGGAACGGGCCTCCCGTCGAGACGCGCTTCGCGCAGCCGCTCTCGGCCGGCTCGTACCATCCCGACTGGTTCGCCACGATGCTCGACGATTTCCACGCCGAGCTGCACGATCCGGCGACCCGCGGCGGCAACCTCCGCGAAGCCGAGGCCTGCTGCCGCCTCCTCGAGCGCGGCTACCAGTCGAGCGCGGGCGGCGGCGTGCGTCTCGCGCTGGCGGAGGTCCCATCCGCCCCGGCGGGAAGCCCCGCGACCCCCGGTGAGTGACGGGGTCGCGGCGCGACCCTTCGACGGGATCATCGTCGCGAACGGCGGCGCCGACCACGTCGTCGGCGGGATGCGGCTGGTGGAACGCGCCGCGTTCGCCCTGGCGCGCGCCGGGGCCACGCGTCTGCTGCTGCTCGGTCCAGGCCGCG
This sequence comes from Deltaproteobacteria bacterium, assembly GCA_020848745.1. Lineage (NCBI taxonomy): Bacteria > Pseudomonadati > Myxococcota > Myxococcia > Deltaproteobacteria bacterium. Next base: position 54,150 of record JADLHM010000149.1, read on the forward strand.
ACGCCGCCCTCAGGATGCCCCCGGTGGACGTGCAATGGAACGTGCCGCCGGCGACGTGGGTCGGTGCGGCGGGTGACCCGATCGTCGTGATCTCCGCCACCACCGTCGCCGCGCCGGCCACGATCGCGGCGCTCGCGGAGGAGCCGACGCCAGGGCCGCACGCCGCGCCCCGCGGCGTCCTCTGGCGCGCCGACCCCTGCTGCCCGGCCGCGCTCGACCCTCGGACTCGACCAGGCCTGCAACCTCCCGCAGACCTCCCGCGCTGGACCCCGCCGAAGGACGCGCTCCTCGTTCCGGCCAGCGACGCGACCGGCCGCGCCGCCGCCGAGCGCGCGCTCTTCACGCGCCTCGGCCGGAGCGGCGACGGCTGGTTCACGCGGCTCGTCGACCGCCGCCTGTCGCGCAGCCTCACCCGCCTCCTCCTTCCCACCGGGATCGCGCCGAACGTCGTGACGCTCGCCTCGATCGCGATCGGCATCGCGGGCGGCTGCTGCTTCGCGCGCGGCACGCCGAGCGCGGCCGTCGCCGGAGCCCTCCTCTTCCTCTTGTCGACGATCGTCGACGGCTGCGACGGGGAGATCGCGCGCATGACCTACCGCGAGAGCGCCTTCGGAGCGAAGCTCGACATCCTCGGCGACAACCTCGTCCACCTCTTCCTCTTCGGCGGGATCGCGATCGGCCTCTACGCCCGGAGCGGCGACGCGATCGTCGCCGCTCTGGGCTGGGCCCTCCTCGGCGGCGTCCTGCTCGCCATGGCATCGGTCTACGCCTGCGTCGTCCGCCGTCCTCCGAGCCCCGCTCAGCGCGCGCTCTACGAGGCCTTCGCGAGTCGGGAGTTCGCGTATCTGCTCGTCGTCCTGACACTCGCCGGCCGCCTCGACTGGTTCCTCTGGATGTCGGCGATCGGGACCTACGTCTTCGCCCTCGGGCTCCTGATCCTGGGCGTCCTCTCCCGGCGCTGACGCGCCGCGCCAGCCCGCCTCGCGAAACCTCTCGCCGGGCTCGGCCGTACTCCCGGCAGAGAGGATAACGCCATGTCGAACCCCGCAATGCTTCGTCGAGGGGACCATCGGTGGGACGACGCGTTCCCGCTCCTGCCCGAGCAGTTTGCCGAGACTACTCGGGTGCTGGAGGTAGCGGAACCCGAACGTCGACTCCTGCTGGCGGTGCTCTGCGACGCCATCGTCGTGTTCCAACGACGCGTCGTCGGTACGGGGGGCTCACCGCTGCCACCCGATGAGGCCGAGCGTTGGATCCTGTCGAACGATCGCCGCTGGATCTTCTCGTACGTGAACGTGTGCGAGGCCCTCGGACTCGCACACGAGCCCCTGCGCCGCGCGCTCATCGCGTGGCGTTGGCGCGTCGCGAGCGCGAGTCGGAGCCCCGCGGCCCGGCGGCGTCTCCTCGCCGGAAAGCAGCCGATCTCGCCGCCGACGTCGAGCTGACCCGGCTTCCTCGAACGGATCGTCTGGGATAGTGCTCGGCGCCGGTGGAGGCCAGCGTCGACGGCATTCGTCTGCACTACGAGCTCGCCGGTGAAGCCGGCCCGCTCGTGGTGTTGACGCACGGGCTCGGAGGTCGTCTCGGCTTCTTCGATCCGCACGTCGAAGTCCTGGCGCGCCGGTATCGCGTCCTGCGTTGGGATCTCCGCGGCGCCGGCATGTCGGCGAAGCCCGCGGGACCCTATTCGCCCGAGCTCTTCGCACGCGACCTCGCGGGGTTGCTCGACGTGCTCGGCGAGCCGTCGGCACATCTCGTCGGTCATTCCGGTGGGGGCGCGGTCGCACAGCGCTTCGCGCTCGACTGCCCGCGGCGCGCGTCGTCGCTGGTCCTCGCCAGCACCTCGAGCGAGGTCGGGCCGAAGGCCGCAGCGGCCTGGACCCGCCTCGCCGAGACCATCGAGCAGCGCGGCTTCGGCTCGGCGGACTCCGATCCCGACCCGCGCGGCTTCGGCCCGTCGTTCGCGGCGGCGCATCCCGAGGTCGTCCGGGAGCTCGCCGCGCAGACGCGTGCGAACGATCCCCGCGCCTATGCCGCCAGCGCGCGCGCGTTCGGCTCCTACAATTTCACGGACGAGCTCCCGGCGCTCCGCGCTCCGACGCTGATCCTGCAGGGCCTCGCCGACCAGATGACGCCTCCGGGAGGCTCGGTCATCCTGTCGCGCCGCCTGCCGCGGGCACGACTCGTGATGGTTCCCGACGCCGGTCACAACCTCCCGATCGAAGCCCCCGCCCTCTTCACGACGGCGATACTCTCCTTCCTCGGCGGCCTCGAACTCGCGGGCGCGGCCGAGTGACGGCGCGCCCGTCGCACACGCGCGCTCCCGTCGCGGCCCCCGGCCGCAATTGACCGCCACCGCGGCGGCGGCTATGCGCGTCGCCATGAAGAGCTGGTACGCGCTCTCCGCGATCGGTCGCGACCGCCCCGGCATCGTCGCCGACCTCGCGGAGCTCATCTACGAGTGCGACTGCAACCTCGAAGATTCCAGCATGACGATCCTCGGGAGCGAGTTCGCCGTGCTGCTCCTCTTGTCGTCCGCAGGACCCGACGCCGAGCAACGTCTCTCGTCGGGCTGCAAGCGGCTCGAGTGGGAGAAGCGCCTGACCGTGTTCTTTCGGCCGCTCGAGGGCGAGCCCGTTCCGTACGCGACGCGGGCCCGCGCCCGCCGCTACGGCCTGCAGGCGATCGGCGTGGACCGCGCGGGCATCGTCGCGAAGATCGCCCGCTGCCTCGCCGATCACGCCGTCACCATCGCCGCCATGACGACGCAGTCGCGCCCGGAGCCGGAGAGCGGGACGCCGCTCTATACGATGCGCATGGAGCTCGACGTTCCGGAGCACGTGGACGCGACCGCGCTCGGCAAGCGGCTGCAGGCCATCGGCGAGGAGCTGCAGATCGACGTGGCGTTCGGCACCGACGCCCGCTGACCGGCCGCGCCGCGGTTACGGTAGGCCGGCGAGACCGCCGCGGTCGGCCAGCGCGCGCAGCTCCGTGTAGCCGCCGACATGCGCACCATCGATGAAGATCTGCGGCACCGTGCGCCGCCCGCCGGCACGCGCGATCATCTCGTCGCGCAGGGCGGGATCGTTTCCGACGTCGACCTCTTCGTAGGGGATCGCGCGCTCTCCGAGGAGCCGCTTCGCTTGCACGCAATACGGACACATCTGGGTCGTGTACACGGTGACTCTTGCCATGCGGGGCAGCCTAACCACGGCCCGATCCTCCGGCAACCGTTCGCGCGGCGACGTCGGTGAGTTGACAATCCGCGGCGACCTCGGAACGGTGCCGCGGATGAACCGATTTGGCGAGCTGGTGGGAATCTTACGGCGCCTACGCGGTCCGGACGGATGTCCCTGGGATCGCGAGCAGACGCCGCAGAGCCTGCGCGGGTGCCTCTTGGAAGAGTCGTACGAGACGCTCGACGCGCTCGATCGCGACGATCCGAACGACTTGCGCGACGAGCTCGGTGACCTGCTCCTGCAGATCGTCATGCAGGCGGACATGGCCGCCGAAAGCGGCGGTTTCACCATCGAGGACGTGATCGGGGGCGTCATCGACAAGATGGTACGGCGCCATCCCCACGTCTTCGGCGACGTGAAGGTCGCCGACACCGCCGACGTGCTCCGCAACTGGTCGCGCATCAAGAGCGCTGAACGCGCCGGCAAGGGGACCGACGCGGACCCTTCGATCCTGAGCGGGCTGCCTTCCGAGCTGCCCGCCCTCCACGCCGCGCATCGCATCGGCGAGAAGGCCTCCCGCGTCGGATTCGATTGGCCGTCTCCGCGCGCCGCGATGGCGAAGGTCCGCGAAGAGGTGGCGGAGCTCGAGGAGGCCCTGACGGAGGGCGTACCGTCGCGCGTCGCGCACGAGGTCGGTGACGCGCTCTTCGCCCTCGCGAGCGTCTCCCGCCTCGCCGATCAGAACGCCGAGATGAGCCTGCGCGAGACGCTGGCGCGCTTCACCCGACGCTTTCGCGGCATGGAACGCGCCCTCGCCGTCGCCGGTCGGGACATCCACGCGGTTCCACAGGACGAGCTCGAAGCGCTCTGGGAGGCCGAGAAGCGCGCCGAGCGCGGCGCCGACCACCGTGTCCTCGAAGAGGGCCGTGCCCCCGGAGAGGGCCGTGCCCCGGGAGGGGGTTCGTCATGACGGCCGCGGTGCGATCCGGCGCTGCAACCGCGTCACGACCGCACGGCGAAACGCGGCCACTTCGCTCCCGCCGACGACGTTGAGCGCCGCGCCGCACGTCGCCGCGCCCGCCGCAACCGCCAGCAGCAGCCACCCCACTTTGACCGCCAGCGTCGTCGTGCCGTCGAACCACTCGACGCGGGCCACGATCGTCCGCACGACCGGGACCATCATCGCCGAGGCGATGCCCGTTCGCGCCGTCGAGCCGAGCCACGAGCCCCAGGCGAAACCGCCGATCCGCCGGTTCAGCAGGGCGGCGAGCGCCACGAGATTCACGGTGGCGGCCAGCGAAGTCGAGAGCGCCAATCCGCCGTGGCGGAGATCGAGGATGCCGACCGCATGCGTCGCCGTCGCCATCGTCCGCCCGAACCACGAGTCCGGCGGTACCGTCACCGGACCGATCAACAACACGACGAAGAACAGATTGGCGACAAAAGCCGCAGCGGCCGTGAGAACCGGAGTGCGCGTGTCCTCGAGCGCGTAGAACGCTGGGACCAGGACGCGGACGCACGCGACCGACCAGAGTCCGACGGAGTACCAGCGCACAGCGACAGCCGTCGCGGCGGCATCCGCGGGCGTGAACTGACCCCGAATGAACAGGACGGACGTCAGCGGCTCGGCGGTGAGGGCGAGCCCAACCGCCGCGGGAAGCGCGATGAGATTCACGAGGCGGAGCGCGAAAACGACCGTGTCCCGGAAGGCCGCGAGGTCGTGCTTGGCCAGCGTCGCGAAGCTCGGCAGAGCCGCCGTGCTGAGCGCGACGGCGAAGACGCCGAGCGGAAACTCGAACAGACGCTCGGCGTACCAGAGGAAGGCGACGCTCCCCGCCGGCAAGAGCGAGGCGAACATCGTGCTGACCAGCACGTTGATTTGATAGACGGCCGAGCCGAATACGGTCGGCAGCATCAACGTCCCGACGCGCTTCACCGCCGCGTGACGCGGCGCCCAGAGCGGCGTGAGGGGAATCCCCTGTCGCTGGAGCGCCGGAAGCTGCGACGCCATCTGCGCGGCCCCCCCCAGGAGGACCGCCACCGCGAGGCTGTAGATCCCGAGCCATGGCGCCAACGCGGCCGTCGCCGCGATCATCACGAGGTTCATGACGATCGGGGACATCGCCGGTGCCCAGAAATCGCGGAGCGCGTTCAACACGCCCATCGCCGCCGCGACCATCCCGATGCTGAAGATGTACGGGAACACGACCTGGGTGAGCCGGCTCGTGAGCTCGAGCTTTCCGGGCACCGCGGCGAAGCCCGGCGCGAAAAGGGCCGTGATCGGGCCCGCGAAGACGATTCCGAGCACCGTGACGACGCCGAGCACGAGCGCCATCATGGTGAACAGCACGCGCGCCACCCGATCGGCCTCGGCCCGCGGTCCGTGCGCCAGGTATCCGGTGAAGACCGGGATGAAGGCTGCGGTGGCCGCCCCTTCCGCCACGAGGCGCCGCAAGAGATTCGGGATGCGGTACGCAACGAAGAACGCGTCTGCGCCCATGCCGGCCCCGAAGAGGTACCCGACCACGATGTCGCGCACGAGCCCGGTCACGCGCGAAACCACCGTCAAACCGCCGACCAGCCCGGCCGCCCGGGCGATCTGTCGCTTCTCGCTCATTGACGACCAGGGGGTCGGCTGCTAGAAGCGCCGCCACTGTGAACAAGCACCCGTCCGCACAAAAGCGCCATCGTCAGAGCGTCAAACGGCAAGCCCGCAACACCGTGATCCGGTCGCGCGTTCGCACTTCGGTGCGAAAGCTCCGCGAGTCGATCGCGGCCGGCAACGGCGCAGAAGCAACCGAGCGCCTCCTGAGCGCGACCCGTGCCATCAGCAAGGCCGCAACCAAGGGCGTGTTTCACCGCAATACCGCCTCCCGCAAGATCTCGCGCCTCACGTTGGCCGTCCGCAAGCTGACGGCCAACGCCTGACCCCCCCACCCCGCTCGACCTCACGGGCGGCGTGGTGTCGTTGACGGACGCACCGCGCCACGACACGTCCGCAACATCCAGAGCTCGAGAAGCACCCGGCCGTCACCTCCGCTCTTGGCGGCGAGGTCGATGTCGGCGAGCTCACCGTACGCGCGGCGGAGCTCCCCCGCGCGATAGGCCCGGAGCCCACGCTGGCACGCGATGCGCTGATAGGGCGCGAGCGCGAGCTCCCGCAGCGCCTCATCGACGCTGCGGCCGCGAGCGACCAGCTCGGCGCCCGCCACCAGCGGCCGCAAGCTCGCCGCCAGAGCGCCGATGAGGGCGATGGGCTGCGCCCCTTCGTCGAGCGCGCAGCCCAGGAGTCGCGTCGCGGCGGCGGCATCGCGCGCGCAGAACGCGTCGGCGACCTCGAAGTTGCCGTGCTCGCGCCCCGGAGCGGTCACACGTCGCACGTCGTCCACGTCGACCGCGCGGCCCTCGACCGCCGCCGCGAGCTTGTCGAGCTCGCTCGCCAGCAGGAGAAGATCGCGGCCGACGCACTCGAGCAGCAGCGCGCGCGCATCCTCGCGGAGCTCGAGGCCACGCTCCCGCGCAAACGCGTCCGCGAAGCCGCGCATCTCGCTCGCGCGCGGATGATCGACCGGAATCCGCACCGCCAGCTCGCGGGATCGAGCGAAGAAGCGCCGACGCATGTCGGCTCCGCGCGCCACGATCGCGAGCGTCACTTGCGGCGCCTGGCGGTCGAGCGCCGCCGTGAGACGCTCCTGACTCCGCTCGTCGAGGCTCTCGACACCGCGCACGACGATGAAGGTCCGCGCGCCGAAAAGCGACGGGGTCTCGATCGCATCCGCGAGCGCGACGACGTCGCATTCGCCGGCATGATAGCCGTGCACCGCGAGCGATCCCGCCTGCTCGAGGTTGCGGCGGATGTCGGTGAGCGCGCGGTCGGCGCGCCAGCCGTCGAACTCCCCCCGCCGCTCCTCCGCGAGCAGGTAGAGCGGACTCGTGGGTCTGGACGCCATCAGAAATCTTCCATGATCTGCTCGTAGACGTCGCGCGCCACGCTGCCGATCATCCGGTCGAGCGTCTCGCGTCGACGGAACTCCGCGAGCTGCACGTCGGTGAATCCCCCGAGGTCCTCAGGATTCAACGTCCCCTTCCGGAAGTCCGACGAGGTGGTCACGATGACGGAGGCGATGCTCTCGTAGTCGTCCACGACCCGGAGGCCGCGCACCTTCCAGACGAGCTTGCCGGTCGCACGCTGGCGCAAGTCGAGGTCGAGCGCGAGGATCGTCTGGTAGATGAGGACCTCGTCGTCGCGGTTGAACGCGACGGGGCGATCCTCGGCGGTCTTCACGGTGCCCGTGAGCACCAGATCTCCTTCGTCGGGCTTCGCGACCTTCAGCGGACCGCGCAACACGAACTCCCGTTCGATCGCCATCGCCAGGCGCTTTTCGACGCCGACCTCGCGCGTTTCGTTCGCAAACGGACGGACGCCGATCGTCCGGATGCCCGCCTCGAACGCCCGGCCGGTTCCGGCGAAGTGGTACCCGCAACCGTGAACGAGCGCGAGGCATGCGCCGAGCGCCGCCCGGAACGCGGTCCACCGCCGCACGCCACGCGCCCTCATACGACGATGCTGACGAGCCGCCCTGGAACGACGTGGGTCTTGCGGACCGGTTTACCGGCAATCTGCGCCTGCACCTTCGGATCGGCGAGCGCGCGGGCGATCAGCTCGCTCTCCACCGTGTCGGGCGCGGCGGTGAACCGTCCCCGCACTTTGCCGTTCACCTGCACCACCAACTGGACCTCGTCCTCGACGAGCGCGTCACCGTCCGCCTCGGGCCACGGCGTCGCGGCGAGGGGCCGACCGCCGCCGACCTCCTGCCAGAGCTCGCTGGCGATGTGCGGCACGAACGGCGCGAGGAGGACGATCGTCGTACGCACCGCCTCGCCGATCGCGGCTCCGAGGTCGGCGTCCGACGGCGCCTCGTCCCGGACGAGCTCCGCGTAGCCGTTGACGAGCTCCATCACCGCCGCGACCGCAGTGTTGAAGTGATTCCTCCGCTCCACGTCCTCGGTCACGCGCGCGATCGTCTTGTGCGTGAGGCGGCGAAGCGCGCGCGCGTCGGCGCTCGGCGCCGCGGACCCAGACGGCGCGGCTCCCGCCAGCCAGCCGCATCCCCGAGCCACGATGCGCCAGATCCGATGGAGGAAGCGCGAAGCCCCCTCGACGCCTTGATCGCTCCACTCGAGGTCCCGCTCGGGGGGCGCCGCGAAGATCGAGAACAGGCGTGCCGTGTCGGCGCCGTACCGCTCGACGAGGTAGTCGGGGTCGACGACGTTCCCCTTCGACTTGCTCATCTTCGCACCGTCTTTGATGACCATGCCCTGCGTCAGGAGGTTCGCGAACGGCTCGATCGTCTCGCCCGGCGCCTCCCAATCGGGAATCTCGCCGAGATCACGCAGCACCTTGGTGAAGAAGCGGGCGTACAAGAGGTGCAACACCGCGTGTTCGACGCCGCCGATGTACTGGTCAACGGGCAGCCAGTAGCGGATCGCGTCGCCGGCGAACGCCCGGGTCGTCTCGTCCGGTGTCGTGTAGCGCAGGAAATACCACGACGACTCCATGAACGTATCGAACGTGTCGGTCTCGCGGCGGGCGGCGCTCCCACAGGTCGGACACGTGGTGCGCACGAAGTGCTCGAGCTTCGCGAGCGGTGACCCCCCCGACCCCGTGAACTCGGCGTCGAGCGGCAGGACGACCGGCAGGTCGGCGTCCGGTACGGGAACGATGCCGCACGCGTCGCAATAGACGACCGGAATGGGCGCCCCCCAATAGCGCTGCCGCGAGACGCCCCAGTCACGCAGGCGATACTGCGTCGCCGCGCGCCCGAATCCGCGAGCCTCCGCGGCGTCCGTGATGCGCGCCTTCGCCGCGTCGCTCGCCAATCCATCGAACTCGCCGGACCCCACGAGGCAACCCGGTCCCTCGTGTGCCGCGGTCATGCGCGCCGGATCGAGCCGCGGCTCCCCCTCCGGCTGCACGACGACCTTCTTCGGCAACCCGTGGATCCCGGCGAACTCGAAATCGCGCTGGTCGTGGCACGGTACGGCCATGACGGCGCCCGCGCCGTAGGCCATGAGCACGAAGCTCGCGGCGTAGATCGGGAGGCGCTCGCCCGTGAAGGGATTGCGACAATGGGCCCCGATGAAAACCCCGTCCTTCCCCTCCGCGCGCGCCTCCGGCGCCTGGGATCGCACCGTGCGGACGAACGCGTCCACCGTCGCCTCCTGCGCCGTACCGCGCGACAGCTCGACGACGAGCGGGTGCTCGACCGCGAGGCTGACGAACGTGGCGCCGAACACCGTGTCGGGACGGGTCGTGAAGACCCGGATCTCGCCGTCTCGACCGTCGAGCGCGAAGCGCAGCTCCGCGCCGACGCTCCGTCCGATCCAGTGCCGCTGCATCACCAGCACCTTCTCGGGCCAGCCCGCGAGCCGATCGCAGCCTGCGAGCAACTCGTCGGCGTACGCGGTGATGCGGAGGAACCATTGTTCGAGGTCGCGCTCGCGGACGACCGACTCGCAGCGCCAGCACTTCCCGTCCTCGACCTGCTCGTTCGCGAGTACGGTCTGGCAGCGCTCGCACCAGTTGACGATCGACTTCTTGCGGTAGGCGAGACCGCGTTCCAGCATCGCGAGGAAGAAGCGCTGCTCCCAGCGGTAGTACGCGGGATCGCAGGTCGCGATCTCGCGGCCCCAATCGTAGCTGAAGCCCATCCGACGCAGCTGATCGCGCATGTAGGCGATGTTGTCGCGGGTCCAGTCGGCGGGGTGGGCGCCGCGCTCGATCGCCGCGTTTTCCGCTGGCATCCCGAAGGCATCCCAGCCGATGGGGTGCAGCACGTTGAAGCCGCGCATGCGCCGTTGCCGCGCGATCACGTCGCCGATCGTGTAGTTCCGGACGTGCCCCATGTGGATGCGTCCCGAGGGATACGGAAACATCTCGAGGCAGTAGAACTTCGGGCGCGACGCGTCGGCCCGGACCTCGTGGGTGCGATCGGCCTCCCAGCGAGCCTGCCAGCGCCGCTCGACGGCGTGGGGATCGTAGCGGTGTTCCATGCCGTCTAGGAGCCTGTCCGCGTCATGGTGCCGGCCGCGCCAAACGATCCCGGGGCTGCGAACGGGGTGCTCGCCTCTGCCTTGTGCCGCGTGCCTCTGGGCATGCCGCTGCGGTCGTCGCTGCGCTTCCCGCTCTCCTTTGGCTCGCTCGGCACCATGACGCGGACAGGCTCCTAGAGCGCGCCCTGTCGCTCTTTGGCGCCGACGACGGCGGCAATGGAGTCGAGAACGCCGTTCACGAACGTCGGGGACTCGTCGCTGCCGAAGCGCTTGGCGATCTCGATTGCCTCGTCGATGGCGACGCTCGCCGGCACATCGCGGCGGCAGAGGAGCTCGTACGTAGCGACCCGCAGGATGTTGCGGTCGACGTGCGACAAGCGATCGACGCGCCAGTTCGACGAGCTCCCGCCGATGAGCTCGTCGATCCGCGAGCGGGCGTCGAGCACGCCTCCCACGAGCGCCTGCCCGAAGGAGCGCGCGTCGTTCGGCGCGTCGCAGTGCTCCCAGAAGATCCGGAGCGCCGCGCCCGAATCGTCACCGCAGACGTCCAGTTGATAGAGTGCCTGCAGCGCCAGCTCCCGACCTTTCCGTCGCATGCCCATGAATCGTCGTCACCCCAGCAAACGCGCGAGCTGCGCCATCTCGATCGCCGTCACCGCCGCTTCGTATCCCTTGTTGCCGTGTCCTTCGCCGGCGCGCGCGAGCGCCTGCTCTATCGTGTCCGTGGTGAGGACGCCAAACGCCGCCGGGATCCGGTATTCCGCGACCACCCGGCCCACCCCGCGGGTCACCTCGTCGCAGATGTAGTCGAAGTGCGGCGTCTCCCCCCGCACGACGGCACCGAGGCAGACGAGCGCCTGGTATCGGCCGGTCCGGGCGAGCGCCTGCGCCGCGAACGGGATCTCGAAGGCCCCGGGCACGTGGGCGACGACGATGTCGTCGTCGCTGACGCCATGGGCGGCGAGCGCCTCCAGCGCTCCCGCGAGAAGCGGCGCCGTGATGCTGCGGTTGAAGCGCGACACGACGATCCCGAATCGTAGCGCACCGCCCTCGCGGGCTCCGGTCAGCTCACGTGGCATGGGTGGCCGCTCAGCCCGGCGTGAGACCGGTCAGCAGGTGGCCGAGCTTCTCCTGCTTCGTCCGGAGATAGGCCAGGTTGCCGCTCCGCGGCCGGACCTCGAGCGGCACGCGCTCGACGACCTCGATGCCGTACCCCTGCAGACCGATCACCTTGCGCGGGTTGTTGGTGAGCAAGCGCACCCGCCGGAGTCCGAGGTCGCGCAAGATCTGCGCGCTGATGCCGTAGTCGCGCAGGTCCTCCTCGAAGCCGAGCTCGAGATTGGCCTCGACCGTGTCCCGCCCCTGGTCCTGCAGCGCGTACGCACGGATCTTGTTGGCGAGGCCGATGCCCCGTCCCTCCTGGTGCATGTACACAACCACACCCTGCCCGAGGCCGTCGATCACGCGCAACGCCTGCTCCAGCTGTTCGCCGCAATCGCAGCGCTCCGACTGGAAGACGTCGCCGGTCAGACACTGCGAGTGGACGCGGACGAGCGGAACGTCCCCCGGCTTGAACCCGCCCGTCACGAGCGCCATGTGCTCGTACCGGTCGACCGAGTTGCGATACACGATCGCGCGGAAACGGCCGCCGGTCGCCGTCGTGAAGTCGGACTCGACGACGCGCTCGACGAGGAGCTCGCTCCGCAACCGGTGCGCCCCGAGCGCCGCGAGCGTCGTCATGCGAAGGCCGCGCGCGCGCGCGAGCCCCTCGAGGTCCGTGCGCGTCGCCACGGAGCCGTCGTCGCAGAGCACCGTACAGAACACGGCCGCGGGACGCATGCCGGCGAGGCGCATGAGATCGATCGTACCCTCCGGGTGGCGCTTGTATGCCAGCACGCCGCCACGCTGCACCTGGACGGGAAAGACATGGCCGGGCATCGCGAGATCCGCCGGTCCGGCGCCGTCAGCGACCGTCACGAGGATCGTGCGCGCGCGGTCCGCCGCCGAGATCCCGGTGGTGACGCCCGTCCGCGCCTCGATCGAGGCCCCGAAGGCCGGTTGGCGCGTCGGCGCGAGGGGGTTGCCGAGCAGCGGGATGCCGAGGCGACGCATGCGGCCCTCGGTGAGGGCCAGACAGATGAGCCCGCGCGCGTGCGTCGCCATGAAGTTGATGACATCGGGAGTGACGCGCTCGGCGGCGGCACACAGCACCCCGTCTCCACCCTCGCGCTCGTCGACCAGGACCACCATCTGGCCCGCGCGCACGTCCACCAGGATCTCGTCGATCGGCGACAACATCGGAGCTCGACGCACTATAGCCGCTCCCCGCTAGTATGCCACGGGCCCGTCACGCAGGAGGTCGCGACCGAGGCGCACGACCGTCTGCCGGACGAGGCGAGGGGCGTCGCCGAGCCGGCGAAGGCCGAGCGCGCCGAGCATCGGCCGGCCGTCGCCCCCGAGGAGCACGGGCGCCGTGATCACGGCGAGCCGGTCCACCAACCGCGCGCGCACCATGGCGGCTGCGAGGTCGCCGCCCCCCTCGACGAGGACGCTCACGATCCCGCGCGCCGCGAGGCCGCGCAGCAGCGTCCCGAGATCCACCTTGCCGCCCTTCGCCGGCACCACGATCACCTCGACGCCGGCGTCGGCGAGCGCGCGGCGACGTCCGACCGGCGCGGCCGCCGTCGTCGCGACGATCGTGGCGGCGGCCGACCGTTGCCGGACGACCGCCGCGGCAAGCGGCGTCTGGAGACGCCCGTCGATCACGATGCGCACCGGGTCGCGGCCGCCGCGAACGCGGCACGTCAGCGAGGGATCGTCGGCTCGCACCGTCTCCGACCCGACCATGACCGCGTCGACGCGATTGCGGAGCGTGTGCACCCAACGGCGGGCGGCGGCGCCGGTGATCCAGCGCGATGCTCCCGCGGCGGTCGCGATGCGACCGTCGAGCGACGCCGCGAGCTTCAGGATCACGAACGGTCGGCGCCGTACGACGAAGTGCCGGAACCAGGCGGAGACCGCGCCCGCCTCCTCGGCGAGCACGCCCGTGGTGACGGCAACACCCGCACGCGCGAGGATGCGGAGTCCCCGACCCCGGACGCGCGGATTGGGATCGCCCACCGCGACCACGACGCGCGCGACGCCGGCCGCGACGATCGCATCGGCGCAGGGCGGGGTGCGGCCGAAGTGCGCACACGGCTCGAGCGTCACGTAGAGCGTCGCGCCCCGCGCGCGGGCGCCGGCGCGCCGTAGGGCGACGACCTCCGCGTGTGGCCCGCCGACCGGGCGCGTCCACCCTTCCCCGACGACGCGCCCCGCCTTCACCACCAACGCGCCGACGGCCGGGTTCGGGCTCGTGCGGCCGAGCGCCCGCTCGGCCAACGCGACCGCGCGGCGCATCCACCGCGCGTCGTCGGCGCGCTCACGGCTCTTTCGGCTTCCGCCCCTGCGCGTCGCCACGACGCTCCTTGAGGAGCGTCTGCAGCTCCTCCATGAACTCGCCGATGTCCTCGAACGAGCGGTACACGGACGCGAAGCGCACGTACGCGACCTTGTCGAGCCCGTGCAGCTCGCGCATGAGCGCCTCGCCGATCGTCGAGCTCGGCAGCTCCTTCTCACCGCGCTCCTGCAGCGTGCGCTCGATGCGGTCGACCACCGCCTCGATCGCCTCGATCCCGACGGGGCGCTTCTCGCAGGCGCGCTTCAGGCCCGCGACGATCTTCATGCGGTCGAACGGCTCGCGTCGGCCGTCCTTCTTGACGATCAGCGGGAACGCCTCCTCGGCGCGCTCGTACGTCGTGAACCGCCGCGCGCACTGCAGGCACTCCCGCCGACGGCGGATCACGTCCCCCTCCTTCGAGAGGCGCGAGTCGATGACCTTGTTCTCCAGGTCGCGGCAGAAGGGACACTTCACCGTCGGTCACACTCCCGATCGCTCGGGATAGATCGGGAAACGCGCGCAGAGCGCCGCGACGTCCTCGCCGATCGCCCGCAGCGCCGTCTCGTCGCCGACCCGCGACAGCGCGCGCGCGATCAAGTCGCCGATCGTTCCCATCTCGGGCTCCTTCATGCCGCGCGAGGTCACCGCCGGCGTCCCGATGCGAACCCCGCTCGTCACCATCGGCGAGCGCGGATCGAACGGCACCGTGTTCTTGTTCACGGTGATGCGGGCCCGATCGAGCGTCGTCTCGGCCGCCTTGCCCGTGAGCTCGCCGCCGCGGAGATCGAGCATCATGAGGTGGTTGTCGGTGCCCCCCGTGAGCAGCTGGAACCCGTGCTCGATCAGGCGCGCCGCGAGCGCCTTCGCGTTCGCGACGATCTGACGCTGATACGCCTTGAACTCCGGCGTCAGCGCCTCCTTGAACGCGACCGCCTTCGCCGCGATCACGTGCATGAGCGGGCCGCCCTGGTTCCCGGGGAAGACCGACGAGTTCAAGTGCTTCGCGTGCGCCTCCCGGCAGAGAATGAGGCCACCGCGCGGGCCGCGCAGCGTCTTGTGGGTGGTGCTGGTCACGAAGTCGCAGTGGGGGACCGGGGACGGATGGACCTCCGCGGCGACGAGCCCCGCGAAATGCGCCATGTCCGTCATGAGGAGCGCGCCCACCTCGTCGGCGATCGCCCGGAAGCGCTCGAAGTCGAGCGTCCGGGGATACGCGCTGTAGCCGGCGACGATCATCTTCGGACGATGTCGGCGCGCGAGCGCCTCCAACTGCTCGTAGTCGAGCCGATGGTCCGACTCACGCACCCCGTAGTGCACGACGTCGAAGAACTTTCCCGAAAAGTTGACCGGGCTCCCGTGCGTGAGATGCCCGCCGTGGCTCAGGTTCATCGCGAGCATCGTCGCGCCCGGCTCGAGCTGCGAGAAGTACACGGCCATGTTGGCCTGCGATCCCGAGTGCGGTTGGACGTTGGCGTGGTCGGCGCCGAAGAGCTCCTGCGCGCGGGCAATCGCGAGCGCTTCGACGACGTCGACGTATTCGCAGCCCCCGTAGTAACGCTTGCCCGGATAGCCCTCGGCGTACTTGTTCGTCAGCACCGAGCCCTGCGCCTCCAGAACGGCCTCGCTGACGATGTTCTCGGACGCGATCAGCTCGAGGTTGTACTGCTGGCGATCCGTCTCGCGGCGGATCGCCTCCATCACTTCGGGATCGGTTCTGGCTAGATGACTCGTCATGACGGCACGTCCTCGTCGGCAAAAAAAATCGCAGAGCTGGCCCTTCGGTGCGACGTCGGGCCGGTCTCTGCGATCGTCACGTCCCGCGGGCGGGCGGCCTGAACGCCGCCAATCGCTCCGCCTACTTCTGGCTTTCGATGTAGTTCACCACGTCCTGCACGGTCCGGATCTTCTCGGCTTCCTCGTCCGAGATCTCCATCTCGTACTCTTCCTCCAGAGCCATCACCAGCTCGACGATGTCGAGGGAGTCGGCCCCGAGGTCCTCGATGAACGACGCCTCTGGCGTAACCTCGTCCTCACTGACGCCGAGTTGCTCACAAATGATCTCGCGTACTTTGGCCTCGACTGTCGATGCCATGCTCCCTCCTCACACGTACATGCCGCCGTTGATGTGTAGGACCTGTCCCGTGATGTAGCTCGCGCCGGGCCCCGCGAGAAACGTAACGGCGGCGGCGACGTCTTCCGCCCGCCCGAGCCGCCCGAGCGGGATCATCGTTTGGTACATGGCTCGCGCGCCGGCGTCCAGGGTTTCGGTCATGTCGGTTGTGATCAAGCCCGGCGCGACCACGTTGGCGGTGACGTTCCGGGACGCGAGCTCACGGGCCGTCGATTTCGTGAACCCGATGATACCGGCCTTCGCCGCGGCGTACGCCGCCTGCCCCGTGTTGCCCGTCACGCCGACCACGGAGCTCAGATTGACGATCCGACCGCGGCGAGCGCGCATCATGGGACGCGCGACGGCCTTGGTGCAGTTGAAGACTCCCTTGAGGTTGACGTCGAGCACCCGTTGCCACTGCTCGTCGGTGATCCGCACGATCAGGGCATCCGCGGAAACGCCGGCATTGTTGACCAAGACGTCCACCTTGCCAAGGCGCGCGACCACGTCGCGCACGACCGCATCGACCTCTGCCGTGCTCGCGACGTCGATCGCAACCGCCTCGGCGGCGCCGCCTCCGGCGACGATGTCGGCCACGACTCGCTCCGCCCCCTCACGTTGCGTCCGGTAGCCGACGACCACGTGCGCGCCCGCCCCGGCGAGGTCGCGGGCGATCGCCGCGCCGATGCCGCGCGACGCACCGGTCACGAGCGCAACGTCGCCGGCGAGCGTCGTCACGCGGGCGGCTCCGCCGCGCGTCCGCCGACGTCCTCGAGGCTCGCGCTCGCGAGACCGAGCTTCATGCGCTGCGCGATCCTGGCGAGCACTTGCCCCGGACCGACCTCGACCACCCGTCGGCATCCGAGCGACCGCAGGAGGCGCATCGACTCCGCCCAGCGGACGGGCGCCGTGACCTGCGCCACGAGGAGGTCGCGGATGCGGGCGGCATCGGCGTTGAGCGCCGCCTCGACGTTGCTCACGACCGGCACGCTCGGCATCCGGACGTCGACCGCGGCGAGCGCGCGCGCGAGCTCGGCGGCGACGGGGGTCATCAGCGCGCAGTGGAACGGAGCGCTCACCGCGAGCGCGACGACACGCGCACCGGCCGCCTTGGCGGCTTCCGTCGCGCGCGCGACCGCGGCGCGATGCCCGGCGATCACGACCTGCCCCGCCCCGTTGAAGTTCGCGGGGCTCACGACATCGCCCTCGGCCGCCGCGGCGCAGAGCTCCGCCACCCGCGCGTCCTCGAGACCGACGATCGCGGCCATCGTGCCGGCGCCGGCGGGCACCGCGGACTGCATGAGCCGGCCCCGCAGGCGCACGAGCCGGACGGCGTCGCGAAAGGCGAGCGCACCGGCGACCACGAGCGCCGTGTACTCACCGAGGCTGTGCCCCGCGACCCACCGCGGCGCGATCCCGCTCGCCGGACCGAGCGCGCGCCAGGTCGCCACGCTCACCGCCAGGATCGCCGGCTGACAGAACTCGGTCCGGGTGAGCTCCGCCTCCGGACCCTCGAAGCAGAGCCGGGTCAACGGGTACTCGAGGGCCTCGTCCGCCTCGACCATGGTCGCGCGCGCAACCGCGTGCTCCGCGACCAGGCGCGCGCCCATCCCGACGCGCTGCGATCCCTGTCCGGGAAACAACAGCGCCGTCGGGTCGACCGACGGCGCCTCGGACGCCGATGACATTGCCACCAACGGTGGCGTCACGCCTCCGTGGTGTCGAGCACCTTGCGCCCGCGGTATTCCCCGCAATGCGCGCAGGCGCGATGCCGCAGCATGGGCTCGCTGCAGCTCGGGCAGGTGATGAAGCTCGCCGGGCGCAGCGCATCGTGCGCGCGCCGCTTGTTGCGCTTGGTGCTGGACGTACGTCGTTTCGGAACTGCCATGACCCCTCCTCCGCGGGCTCAGGCGCCGCGGTCGATCTTGAGATTGCGGAGCGCCGACCAGCGAGGATCACCGGTCTCGACCGTGCAGCCGCACCGGCTGGTGTTGCGGTTGCTGCCGCACTGCGGGCAGAGCCCCCGGCACTCTTCACCACAGAGTGGCCGCGTGGGCAAGGCGAGCATCACCTGCTCGTAGACGAGCGGGGTGAGGTCGACCTCGGTCCCCTCGTAGAACGACTGGGTGAGGTCCCCCGGCGCGAGCTCGATCTCGCCGCTGAGCCGCGTCGCCGGGGTCAGGACCACCGAGAACTCCTGGGCGACGTCGAGCGGGTACGTTTCGAGACACCGCCCACAGGCGGCCTCGGCCCGGCCCGACACCTCGCCGTCGAAGAAGAGGTCGAGCTGCGACCGGGAGTACCTGACCCGAACGTGCAGCGGCGCACGGAACTCGTAGTCGTGATTGGCCTTCGCGAGGGTCGCGTTCAGCTCCTCGACCGGCTCGTCGTAGTCGAGCTGGTCCTCGACGGCGAGAATGTCGTGCAGTTGGATTTTCATGAGCGAAGACGTCCGCGCATCGCCGCGAATGCGAGCGAGGGTCTGAACGGTCGTTATACGAGCCGACCCCGAAGCCCACAAGCTCGGCGACCGGCTTCGCCAGGCTGATTCAGCCCTCCGTGTCGCCGCCCTCGTCGCCCCGCTCGGGGCCGAGCCGGCGCTCCAACCGCCGGACCCGCCGCACCAATTCCGGCAAGCGCAGGATCGCAGCCGAGGTGCGGCGCCAGAGCCCGACCTCCATTGCCGGGTAGCCCCCGACGGTCTTTCCCGCCGGCACCGAGTTCGGAACGCCGCTCTGCGCCGCCACCAGCACGCCGTCGCCGATCGTGAGGTGCCCCGCGGCTCCCGCCTGCCCGCCCATTTGGACGCCGCGGCCGATCTTCGTCGAGCCCGCGATCCCCACCTGCGCCGCGAGGAAGCTGTGCGCGCCGACCTCGCAGTTGTGCGCGACCATTACCAGGTTGTCGAGCTTGGCGCCGCGCCGGATGACCGTGGCCCCGAGCGTGGCGCGATCGACCGTCGTGTTCGCGCCGATCTCCACGTCGTCCTCGATTACGACGATGCCGGCCTGCGGGATCTTCACCGCGCCGGTCGGGCTCGGCGCGAAGCCGAAGCCGTCGGCCCCGATCACGACCCCGGCGTGCAGCACCACGCGGTCGCCGATCCGGACGTGCTCGCGTACGACGACGCCGGCGTGCGCGACGAAGTCGCTGCCGATCTTCACGCCGGCGTAGATGGTCACGTGCGGGTGGATCGTCGCGCCGGATCCGATCTCCACGCCCTCCCCCACGACGGCGTAGGGACCGATCGACGTCGGCGCCGCGACCCGCGCGCTCGCCGCGACGACCGCCGTCGGGTGGATGCCGGGCGGCGGCGCCAGCGGTCGATGGAACATCGCGAGCGCCCGCGCGAAGCAAAGATACGGGTTGTCGGCACGGAGCGTCGCGATCGGGAGTTCCGCCGCGCCCGTCGCGACGATCACCGCCGACGCCCGCGTCGCGGCGAGCTGCGCCGCGTATTTCGGATTCACGAGGAACGTGAGGTCGCCGGGACCGGCCTCCTCGAGCCCGCGAATCGCCCCGATCTCGATCGCACCGTCCCCCCGCAGCTCGCACCCCAGCCGTTCCGCGATCTCCGCGAGCGTCATCGTGGGTTGGCTTAGGCCGAAGCGTCCGGACCCGCAAGCCGCGGCACGCGCGCGAATTTGCCGGCCCCGGAGGCCTGTGTTACGAAGCGCGATTCCGGACCGTCCCCATGCAGAACGTCATCGACTTCGCCAAAGGCGACGGGCTCGTCCCGGTGATCGTCCAGGACGACCGGTCCGGGGCGGTCCTGATGCTCGCGTACATGAACCAGGAGTCGTTCGACCGCACGGTCGCGACCGGCTACGCCACCTACTGGAGCCGCTCGCGCCAGAGCTTCTGGGTGAAGGGCGAGAGCTCCGGACACCGGCAGAAGGTGCACGCGATCCACGTCGACTGCGACGGCGACACGGTGCTGTTGCGGGTCGAGCAGGAGGGCGGCGCGGCGTGTCACGAGGGCTACCCGAGCTGCTTCTTCCGCAAGCGCGCCGACGACGCATGGCAGGTCGTCGAGACCCGCGTCTTCGATCCGGCCAAGGTCTACGCGAAATGAGCATCCTCAAACTCGGCATCCCGAAGGGCAGCCTCGAGCAGGCGACGATCGACCTCTTCCGCAAGTCGGGATGGCGAATCAGCGCCGGCAGCCGGAGCTACTTTCCGTCGGTCGACGATTCGGCGCTGCGGTGCAACCTCATACGGGCGCAGGAGATGGCGCGCTACGTCGAGGCGGGCACGCTCGACGCCGGCATCACCGGTCACGACTGGATCCTCGAGAACGACTCGCAGGTCGAGGTGGTCTGCGATCTCGTCTACTCGAAGGCGACGATCCGTCCGACCCGTTGGGTGCTGGTGGTGCCCGACGCATCGCCGGTGCAGAAGCCCGAGGACTTGCGCGGGAAGACCGTCGCGACCGAACTCGTGAGCTACACGAAGCGCTACTTCGCAGCGCGCAAGATCGAGGTCGACGTCGAGTTCTCCTGGGGCGCCACCGAGGCCAAGGCCGCCGAAGGTCTCGTCGACGCGATCGTCGAGGTCACCGAGACGGGCAGCACGCTCCGGGCGAACGGGCTGCGCATCGTCGCCGAGCTCTTCAGCTCCAACCCGCAGCTCATCGCCAATCGGGAGGCGATGCGCGACCCCTGGAAGCGGGAGAAGATCGAGCAGATCGGCCTGCTGCTCACCGGCGCGCTCCGTGCGCAGACGCAGGTCGGAATCAAGCTGAACGTCCCGAAGGAGCAGCTCGAGGCGATCGTCGCCATGCTCCCGAGCATCACCGCACCGACCGTCTCGAACCTCTACGGCAAGGACTGGTTCTCGGTGGAGAGCGTGATCGCCGAGGACGTCGTTCGCGAGCTCATCCCGAAGCTCATGAAAGCCGGCGCCGTCGGCATCATCGAGTACGGTCTCAACAAGGTCATCTGATCCTCGCACGCAGCCTCGCGAACGCCCTCCAAGCTTGCGACGGCGCACGTAATTCGGTACACAGCCGTGTCGCCGACCGCGCCCCGCGCCGGCGTGCGACCCTGAGGCATCGCGATGCTCGGATGGTGGAATCCGGAAAACGTTTCGACTGACGGCGGCCTCTTCCACCCGCTCTGCTGGGGCTCGGCGGTAGGTACGGTCCGCGTGCGGACCGTCTTCTCCCACGCAAGGCGCCGCCCGGTGGCCCCGGCGTGACGGCGCGGGATCGACAGACGCCAGCGGCGGCCGCGCGGACCCCGCGCGGGCTCCACGTCTTCGCGCTCGTCCTCGCGGCCTCGACGCTCGCGCTCATCTTCATCGGCGGGCTCGTCACGAGCACGGGCTCGGGCCTCGCCGTTCCCGACTGGCCGCTCTCGTTCGGGCAGTTCTTCCCGCGCATGGTCGGCGGCGTCTTCTACGAGCACGGCCATCGCATGGTCGCGGCAGCGGTCGGGGCGCTCACCGTGGCGTTCGCCGTGGCGACGTGGCTCGCCGAGACCCATCCGATCGTGCGCCGCCTCGCGCTCGCGGCGATCGGAACGGTCGTCACGCAGGGGCTGCTCGGCGGCCTTACGGTGATCTTCCTTCTGCCGCCGGCGATCTCGTCCGCCCACGCGTGTCTCGCGCAGGCCTTCCTCTGCCTGACCGTCGCCCTGGCAGTGCTGACGCACCCGGATTGGACGCCGGCGACGCGCGCGCCCGCCGATCCCGGGCTCGCCCGGCTCGCGGTGGCGACCGCCGCGACCGTCTACGCGCAGCTGATCCTCGGTGCCGTCATGCGGCATACGGGGGCCGGACTCGCCATCCCCGACTTTCCCCTGGCCTTCGGACGCATCGTACCGCCCCTCGAATCGGCGGCGGTCGTGATCCACTTCCTGCACCGGATGGGCGCGCTCGCCGTCACCGTGATGGTGCTCTGGACGGCCGTGCGCACGCTCCGGACGCACGCGGTCGAGCGCGCCGTCGTCCGGCCCGCGCTCCTGGCGGTCGCGCTCGTGGCGACCCAGATCACGCTCGGCGCCCTCGCCATCTGGACGCGAAAAGCGGTCCTCCCGACCACGGCGCACGTCGCGGTCGGCGCCGCCATCCTCGGAACGACCGTCGTATGGGCGCTCCGCGCCCGCCGCGCCGCCGGGGCGGCGTCCGGATCGACGCACCCGCTCTTCGCCACCGAGCGGGTGCCCGCATGATGCCGGCGCTCGAACCGGCCGAGGACCTGGATCTCGCCCCCGGAGCGCTGCCGATCACCCAGCGGCGCCTCGTCGACTTCATCGAGCTCACGAAACCGCGCGTCGTGGCGATGGTCGTCCTCACCACCCTCTTCGGCTACTACCTCGGCGCCGCGAGCGAGGGATTCGATTGGCTGCGGCTCCTCTGGACACTCGTCGGCACGGGGCTCGCCGCGGGCGGCACGATGGCGCTCAACCAGTATCTCGAACGCGACCTCGACGCGCAGATGCACCGGACCCGTAGGCGCCCGCTCCCGGAGGGACGCCTGGCCCCGGCCGACGCCCTCCAGTTCGGCGCCGCCCTCACGATCGTCGGCATCCTGGTGCTGGTCGCCGGCAGCAACATGCTCGCGGCGGCCGTCACCGCCGCGACCAGCGTGAGCTACCTCTTCGCCTATACCCCCGCGAAGGCGCGGACGTCGCTCTGCACCCTCATCGGCGCGGTCCCAGGCGCCCTGCCGCCGCTCACGGGATGGGCGGCCGCGAGCGGCGGCCTCGACCCCGCGGCGTGGGCGATCTTCGCGATCATGTTCGTCTGGCAGATCCCGCACTCGCTCGCGATCGCCCAGGTGTATCGCGACGATTACGCGCGCGCGGGCTTCCGCCTGCTGCCGGTGGTCGATCCCGACGGCACCAGCACGGCACGCCACATCCTCACGTACTCGCTCGCGCTCGTGAGTGTCGCCATGCTGCCGACGCTGCTCGGGCTCGCCGGCCCGATCTACTTCGCCGCTTCGATCCTGCTCGGGTGCAGCATGGTCGCCCCCTCGGTGCGGCTCGCGCGCTCGACGAACACGGCCGACGCGCGGCGCGTGATGTTCGCGAGCCTCGTCTACCTGCCTTGCCTCTTCGCGGCCATGGCGGCGGACAAGTTGAGCGCGGCACCCTGGTAGTGCGGGCTCAGCGACTGCGCCGCGCCGTAGCGGCCGCCGCCCAGAAGGCGGTGGCGCAGAAGGCAAGCGTCACGAGCACCGACGGCACGAGCGCCGGCACGCGCCCCGCGGCCTCGGGCGCACCGAGATAGAGGCAGCGGCGGAGCGCCGCCATGCCGTACGTCAGCGGGTTCAGTTGCATCAGCCAGCCGAGCCACCCCGCGGCGCCGGAGGCCGGAAAGAAGGCGCCCGAGAGGATCCAGATCGGCATCAGGATCAGGTTCATGATGGCGTGGAACCCCTGGGTGGATTCCATGCGCCACGCGATCACGAGCCCGAGCGAGGTGAGCGCGAAGGCGATGGCGGCGATCACGCCCACGACCGCGAGTATCGCGCCGAACGAGAGCGAGATACCGACGAGCGGCGCCAGCACGAGGAAGAGGGCGCCCTGCAGGACCGCGAGCGTCGTGCCGCCGAGCGCCTGCCCGAGGACGATCCCGCCGCGCGGGATCGGCGACACCAGCACGCCCTGGAGAAAGCCGCTCTTGCGGTCCTCCACGACCGCGATGGTGGAGAAGATCGCGGTGAACAGCAGCACGAGTCCGATGATCCCCGGATAGAAGTAGGCCATCGTGCCGAGATCCGCCGGCGCGCCGGGCGGACGAAGCGACGCGCTGAAGCCGCCACCGAGCAGCACCCAGAAGAGCAGCGGCTGCGCGAAGGCCCCGACGAGGCGGCTCCGCTGCCGGACGAACCGAACGATCTCGCGCCACCAGAGGGCTCGCACGCCGCGCACGGGCTAGGCCCTCCCCGGCCCGGCCGCGCCCTCGCCGAAGAAGCGCTCGCCCGTGAGATGCACGAACACGTCCTCGAGCGTCGGCTTGCCGTACGTGACCGAGCGGATGTCGCCCGGGAACGCCTCGACGACGTCACGCACGAACTCGTGCCCGCGCGGCAGCTCGATCCGCAGCACGCCGTCGACGACATGGGGTACGCACCCGAAGCGGCGCTCGATCCGCTGCCGCATCGCCTCCGGGTCGGCGGCGTCGACAACGACCACGTCCCCGCCGATCTCCGCCTTGAGGTCCGCCGGAGCGCCGACCGCGACCAGCCGACCCTGGTGGATGAAGCCGATGCGATCGCACCGCTCGGCCTCCTCCATGTAGTGCGTGGTCAGCACGACGGTGAGCCCCTCACGATCCCGTAAGTGGACGAGGTACGAAAAGAAATCGCGCCGGGCCCCGGGATCGAGCCCGGTCGACGGCTCGTCGAGCAGGACGAGATCCGGTCCGTGCAGCAGGCCCTTCGCGAGCTCGACGCGCCGGGCGAGGCCGCCGGAGAGCGCCTCCACGCGGTCGTCCGCGCGGTCGGCGAGACCGAGCCGCTCGAGCAACGTCGCGGCCCGCGCGCGGCTCTCGGCGCCGCCGAGGCCGTAGAGCGCCCCATGGCAGGCGAGGTTCTCGCGCACCGTGAGCATGCCGTCGAGGGCCGGCTGTTGGAACACGACGCCGAGCCGCCGCCGCACCCGCTCGGGATACCGCGCGGTATCCTCGTCGAACACGGCGACCGCGCCCGCCTGAGGTGCGACGAGCGTCGCGAGGACCTTGAAGAGCGTCGTCTTCCCGCCCCCGTTCGGGCCGAGCACGCCGAAGATCTCGCCGCGCCGGACGTCGAGGTCGATGCCGTGGAGCGCCGTGCGCTCACCGTAGCGGTGCGTGAGCCCGGCGATCACGATCGCCGCCGTGGTCGTCGGTGACGAGGCGGCCGGACGGACGGCGTTCATCGGGATCCCTCGCGTCCGGCGAGAGGACTACATGGCGGCTGCGGCATCGGAGCGCGCGGCATCCTGCCACAGGCGGCGTCGACCGACCAGTCACGTAGGGCTCGTCACTTGACGCTCCGAGACACGCGACGTTAGATTGCTCGTACTTCGGCGATGCGCCCCGCGCATCGCCCGCGAGCCGTGACCACCGAAGCGATCTTTCCCGTCGATCCGACCCGGCTGGAGCAGCTGCTGCACGTCCAGGAGCGGCTCCTGCTCGGTGGCTACGACGAAGCGACGCTCGCCGACCGCCTCTGCCAGAGCACGGCGCTCGTGCTCGGCGCGTCCGGAGCCCGCCTCGCGGCCGTCGCAAACGACACCGTCGAGACGCGCGGAGCGTACGGCGTGCCCTTCACGGCCGCGGACGACGCTATCGTGCGGTCGGCGACGGCCGAGCGCCGTCCCGTGCTCGGCGACGCGACCCACGAGACCGGCATGCTGACGCTGCCGATCGAACACGAGCCCGCCGGGCTCGCGATGCAGCTCCGCCCATGGATCGGCGGGGCGTTCGGACTCGAACACGTCGGGCTCGCCCGCTACGCCGCCTCGCTGGCAGCGGTCGCCCTGAAGCACGCGCGCACCCGGCGGGAGCCCGCAGCGGGCGACGGAGGACCGGCCGAGATCCTGGCGTCGCTCTCCCACGACCTGCGCCAGCCGCTCAACGTGATGCTCGGCTACACGCAGCTCCTGATCGACGACACCTACGGCGCCTGCACCGCCGAGCAGCGCGAAGTCCTCTCCACCATCGAGCGGCACGCCCGGGAGCTTTTCACGGTGCTGACCGGCGCGCTCGATCTCGTCCGGCTCGAGCGCGAAGCCGACCGAACCGCCGCGGAGCCCTTCACCGCCCGCGAGGTCATCGAGGAGCTTTGCACCGGATCGCTGGCGCACCGCGCCGGCCACGGCGTCGCCCTCACCTGGCACGCCGACCCCGCCACTCCGCCCTTCCGGAGCGACCGCTTCCGCGTGCGCCAGGTCCTGCAGAACCTCGTCGACAACGCGCTCCGCCACACCGAGCGAGGTGCCGTATCGGTCACCGCGGCGCCGCACGCTCGCCGCGTTCGCCTCGAGGTCGCCGACACCGGGAGCGGCATCGCGGCCGCGGACCTGCCGCACGTCTTCACACCCTTTCGGACCGGCAGCCATGGCCGCACCGGAACGGGCCTCGGCCTCTACATCGTGAAGCGCTTCTGCGAGACGCTCGGTGGCGAGGTGCGGGTCGCGAGCACCCTCGGCAGCGGGACGCGCTTCACCGTCGACCTGCCGACCGAGCTTCCCGCTCGATGACGCGCCCCGCGCTCACTCGACCGTGAGCGCGGCGTCGTCTCCGCTGTCCGTGGTGCTGACGCCCGCGGTCGGATGGGTGGCGGAGATCGTCGTCGCACCGGGCGTGAGCGCGTCGACGCGGCTCCGATCGCCCGCGTCGTTCGGCGCGCTCGCCACGGACGAATCGCTGGACGAATAGACGAGCTCCTGCGTCAGGTTCTGCGTCACGCCGCCGCCGAAGTGTCCCGTCGCCGTGTACCGCTGGACACCTCCGGGCGAGCGCGTCGCGACGAGCGGGCTCAAGGTGATGCGCTCGAGCCCGCCGATCACCGTGAGCGCCGCGTCGTCGCCGGTGCTCGTCGTGCTCACGCCGGTCACCGGATCGGTCGCCGAGATCGTGACCTGCCCGGGGGCGAGGGCGTCCACGCGGCTCTTGTTGCCGGCGACGTTCGCCGCGACGGCGACGCCCGCATCGCTCGTGTGGTAGTCGACCCGCTGGGTCAGGTTCTTCGTCGTACCACCGCCGAAGTGCCCGATCGCGGTGTAGGTCAGCGATTGGTTCACCGCGCGCGTCGCTGGCGTCGGCGAGAGCGTGATCCGTTCGAGCGCCCCGAGCACGGTGACCGTGGCATCGCCGCCCGAGTCGGCGCTGCTCACCTCCAGCCCGGACTGCGGATCCGTGTACGCGGCGGAGATCGTCGCCGTGCCCGGCGCCAGCATCTCGACCCGGCTCTTGTTTCCGGGCGCGTTGGGCGCCGCGACGACGCTCGGGTCGGAGGAGACGTACGTCACCTGCTGCGTGAGATTCGCCGTGCCGCCGCCCTCGTAGTGCCCCGTCGCGGTGAAGGTCTGCGCCTCCCCGACGGCACGCGTCGCGCTCGTCGGCGCGAGCGCGATGCCGATCAGGTCCGATACGGCCGCCGAGACCGTGAGGGTCGCGTCGTTGCCTCCCATGGTCGTCGTGACGCCGCTCGGATGCGACGCGGAGATCGTCGTCGTTCCCGGCGCGACGGTGTCGACCCTGCCCTTGTTCCCGGGCGTGTTGGGCGCCACGGCGACGCTCGGGTCGCTCGAAGCGTAGTCGACCTCCTGGGTGATGTTCAGGTCCACGCCGCCGGCGTAGTGGCCCGTCGCCACGTAGCTCTGGAATTGTCCGGCGGGCCGCGTCTTGGCGAGCGGGCTCAGCGTCACGCTCTCGAGCGCACCCAGGACCGTGATCGCGGCGTCGCCGTTCGCGTCGGCGCTGCTGACGCCGGTCACGGGATCCACCGCCGAGATCGCCGCGGACCCCTGCGCCGCCGCCTCGACCCGGCTCTTGTTGCCGTCGAGGTTCGTCGCCACCACGACGGTCGGATCGCTCGAGGCATAGGTGAGCTGTTGCGTGATATTGCGGGTGACGCCGCCCTCGAAGGTGCCGGTCGCGACCAGGCTCTTCGCCTCGCCGACATCGAGCGCCAGCGCCGCCGGCGCGACCGCGATGCTGACGAGCGCGCCGGGTACGTTGAACGTCGCGTCGCCGCCCGACGTCGTCGAGGACACGCCGCTCACCGGATCGGTCGCGGAGATCGTGGCGATCCCGGGGCTCACGGCGGCGATCCTGCTGCGATCTCCGGCCGCGTTCGCCGCCAGCGCGACGCCCGGGTTGCTCGACGTCCAGACGACCTTCTGGGTGTAGTTCTCGGTGCCGCCGCCGACGAGATCGGCGGTGGCCGTGTAGGTCGCGGTGCCGCCGGGGTTCACGTAGCGCGCCTGCGGATCGATGCGGATGGCGACGACGTCTCCGGGCGGCACGGGGGTCGCGGTCGTCGTCGGCACCGGCGTCGCGGCCGAGGGATCCTTCAGCGACGGCACGCAGATCTCGTCGGGCCTCGTGACGGCGAGCGCTTCCGGACCGAAGACGGAGTGCGTCGAGACGCTCGTCGCGCCGGGCTTCGCCTGCTTCGGCTTCGTCCTGGCGAGCCGCACCTGGTAGCAGACGAGATAGGTCGCGTGGGTCGGCGCCGCGGGGTCGGCGCCGGCGACGCTCGCCGGGGCGCAGAAGCGGCGCGGCTTCTTGACCGTCAGGACCCGCGGACCGAACTGGTCCGCTACGGCGACGTCGAACGGCGTGAAGGTCGGATAGACGGGCGCACCCTTCGGCGCCCGCGCGACCTTGGCGTCGTAGCACTTGAAGTGATCGACGCCGGTCGACGCGAGCGGCGCCACCCCGCCCGTGCCGAGCGCCTTCGCCGTCGGCGCGAGCAGGCGGTCCTCGCTCTCGACGCGCAGCTTCAGCCTGCCGAACCGGTTCACGATCTCGTGGACGCCGTCCACGTGACGCGGCTGGCGCGGCGACGTCTTGGTCACCCGGATTCCGTACGCTTCGAGATGCGCGACCTCGTCGACGACGAGTTCGCCCTCGACGCTCGCCGGAGCGCAGAGCCCGATCGCCTTCTGCACGTCGATCTGGTGCCGGTCCTCCGGGCGCGCCGTGCTGAAGACGTCGATGACGACGTCGGCCTCGCGCGGCGCGAAGCTCGGCAACCCGCCGTGCGAGCCGAGCCCGCGCGTCTTGTAGCAGACGGACGGATCGCCGCTCGGCTGCGCGTACGCGGCCCCGACGACGACGAGCGCGGCCACCCAGGCCGCGAGCAACTGGTTGCACGTCTTCTTCATGGTTCCGTGGATCTCCTGGACACCCCGGCGGGAGTCCTCACCATGGACGCCCGCCGCAGCGGAGGCAAGCTCGGGGAGCAGCGCCGGGCGCGACGGCATCGTTGCCGACGGCGCCTTCTTCCGGGGAAGGTCAGCGTTCGACGTCGAGCCTACGGACGTCGGGGACCTGGGCAGGACGCGGCGCGATCTCCTCGACCGCGACCGGCGGCGCGGGGCGTACACGGCGGCTCCGGATGCTGAAACGCGCGATGTGGTACAGCGCCGCGACGCCGTCGCGCCAGGTGATCTTCTTGCCCTGGTCATAATCGCGTCCGGCGTAGGAAATCGGCTGCTCGTAGATGCGGCAGCGCAGCCGCGCGACCTTGGCGGTGATCTCCGGCTCGAATCCGAAGCGGTCGCACTCCACCTGGATCTGCTGGAGCACTTCGCGGCGGAAGAGCTTGTAGCCCGTCTCCATGTCGGTGAGGTTCAGGTTCGTGCACATGTTCGAGAGGAGCGTGAGCACGCGATTGCCGACATAGTGCCAGAAGTTGAGGACCCGGTGCGGTCCGCCGAGAAACCGCGAGCCGAAGACGACGTCGGCCTCCCCGCGCTCGATCGGCGCGAGCAGCGCCGGAATGTCGCGCGGGTTGTATTCGAGGTCCGCGTCCTGCACGACGGCCACGTCGCCCCGCACGTGCGCGAAGCCGGTGCGGAGCGCGGCGCCCTTCCCGCGATTGGTCCCGTGGAAGAAGACCCGCACCTCGCCTCCGGCGAGCTCGCGCAGGATGTCTCGGGTGCCGTCGAGCGAGCCGTCGTCGACGACGATGAGCTCCTTCGCGTGCGGCAAGGCCTGGACGCGCCGCACCACCTCACGCACGCTCGCGGCTTCGTTGTAGACCGGCATGACGATCGAAAGCTTCATCGCAGCGTTCCCCTTCGGATCTCTTCGGCGGTCGCCGCCCGCACCGCCACCACTTTCGCCCAGATGTCGAGGCCCTGCCCCGCGGCCGGGTTGTTGAAATCGGCGAGCACGTCGTCGCCCTCGATGCCGGTCAGGCGGAAGATCATCGGCTCGCCGCGCGGAGGACGGACGGTGTAGCGTTTGCCAACCTCGAGCGCGAGCTCGGGCGGCAGCTGCGCGCGCGGCATCCGACGCACGAGATCCGACCGGTGCTCGCCGTAGCTCTCGTTCGGCGAGAGCGTCAGCCGACGCTCCTCGCCGGCGACGAGCCCCTCGACCGCCTGCTCGAGCGCCGGAAAGATCTGCTCGTTTCCGTGCAGATAGGTCACCGGCCCGCACCGCTCCGTCGAGTCGACGAGCTCGCCGTTCGTGAGGGTGGCGCGATACTCGATCGTGACGACCGTGTCGGCGACGACCCGCAAGGCACCCTGCTCGCTCATGCCCTTCCCTCCGCGGCGTGTCGCGCCGCGCGGCCGGCCGTCGCGAGCCAGTCCGCGACGACGCCGGGCGCGCCGCCCGATCCGCCCTTGGTGACCAGGCGCGTTCCGGCCGCCGCGCCCCGCAGGATCGTCCCGCAGGCGACGAGCGGCGCGACGCGCCCGTGGACCTCGATCGCGCTGGCGCCGATACCTCGCAGGATCGCATGGCTGGTCTCGCCGCCGATCAGCACGAGCGTTCCGATCCGGACGCCGGCGACGATCGCCGCGAGCGCCTCGGCGAGCGCCGCCTCGGTTGCGCGGAGCGCGGCCGCGCTCGGCACGCCGTCCAGAGCGGGCGGCGTCAGGACCACGCTCCTCCCGCCCGCGAGCTCGGCGGCCGCCCGGCGCGCGACATCGCCGGGCCTGGACCCGGCGGCCGCGCCGGCCGTGATCGCCACGGCGTCGCCGGCGGCGAGCACGGCATCCACCTGCGCCCGGGCGCGACTGTGGAGGCTCCCGTTCACGACGAGCGCCGGCCGCGCGGGCGGCGGCGGCTCCGGCGGGCTTGCGAAAAGTCCGCCGTTGCCGAGACGGGGCGCGAGCGCCGCCGCGAGCGCGATCGACCCCGCGAGACAGAGCTTCCCGGGCAGCGCCGTGATCGCCTCGACGGCACCCGCCACGTCGTCGTCGGACTCCGCGTCGACCACGAAGCAGTCCACTCCCGCGGCGCGCCGCCGGCCGACCTCGACGGCGAGCGCACCGCCCCGGACGCACGCGCGCGCCAGCACGGCGACGGGACGGCGGCTCTCGCGAGCGATCACCTCGCCGACAGACGACACCGCGCCGGGTCCCTCGGGATCGCGTGCGAACTCCGTCTCAGCGAGGAGGCGGCCACCGAACCACTGGCACCCCCCGCGCGTCACGCGCCCCGCCGCGGGGATCGCCGGGACGACGAACCCCGTCGCGCCGAGGTGGTCGAGCGCCGCGTCGAGCTCGGCGCCGAGGTGGCCGCGCAGCGCCGTGTCGATCTTCTTGAGCACGAGCCGCGCCGGCCGCGCGCCGAGCGCGGCGCGTACGCGCGCGGCCGCCGCGGCCGGCGCCAACGCGCGGCTCTGTGTGTTCACGACCACGACCACGCCGTCGTCGCCCCGGGCGACCAGCGCTCCCGGCTCGACGGCGACCAGCGCCCGCCGGCCGGCCGCCGCGAGCTCGGCCGCGACGTCGCACGCGCCGGTCAGATCGTCGGCGATCGCGGCGAACGCGCTCACCGCATCAACACCGCGCGCGCCGGCGCCCCGTCGACGCCTTCGAGCTTGAGGGGTAGGCACGCGAGGAGATACGGCCCCGCGGCGATCGCGCGTAGGTCCAGACCCTCGATGACGAAGATCCCGCCGCCGAGGAGCAGCTTGTGCACCGCGAAGTCCTTGCTGCCGAACTGCTCGATGGAGAGGTAGTCCATGCCGATGGTCCTCACGCCCCGGTCGACGAGATGCCAGGCGGCATCGAGCGTGAGGTACGTGAAGTCCTTCTGGAATCCCGGCTTCGCCCAGCGCTCCGAGTTGTCGGTTCGACAGAGCACGATGTCGCCGGCGTTGATCTCGTACCGGCGGAGCGCGGTGGCGTCGATCGCGGCGAGCCCGCGGAGGTCGAGCACCTGCGCCGGCCCCACCATGCGGTCGAGGGGCACCTGCTCGAGCGTCGGCGCGCCGTCGATGAAATGCGCCGGCGCGTCGACGTGCGTCCCGGTGTGAGCGCCCAGGGAAAGATGCGTCAGGTTGGCGGCGTCGCCGCGCTCGATGGCGCGGATCCGGGTCTGCTCGAGCGTCGGGTCGCCCGGATAGACGTGCATGTCCGGACGGTTCGGCACCGAAACGTCCCAGACCCTCCGGCAGTAGCCGGCGAGATCTTCGCGAAGCTGCGGATCGGTGGCGGCCGCCATGGAGTCCCTTTCGACGGAGGTCGCGCGCTCACGCGCTCGCCGCGGACCGCTCTCGCCGGGCGCGGCGCGCGGCGAGAGCGGCGGCGGTCTTGATCGCCTCGAGCAGGTTCTTGTGGTTCGCGAGGCCCTTCCCCGCGATGTCGAACGCCGTGCCGTGCCCCGTCGAGGTCCGGATGAAGGGCAGCCCGACGAGCAACGTCACGACGTCGCCGAAGCCGAGTAGCTTCACCGCGCCGAGGCCCTGATCGTGGTAGAGGGCAATGGTCAGATCGTACATGCCCTGCTTGGTCTTGAAGAAGACCGTATCGGCAGGCACCGGGCCGATCGCGTTCACCCCCGCGGCTCTGGCCTCCGCGATGGCGGGCTCGATTTCCTCGATCTCCTCGCGTCCGAAGAGGCCGCCTTCGCCGGCATGCGGGTTCAGGGCGGAAACCGCGATCCGCGGCGCCGCGATGCCCTGTCCGACCAGCGCCTCGTGCGCCAGCATGATCTTCTCGTGCACCCGCGCCTTCGTCACCTTGTCGCATGCTGCGCGAAGCGACATGTGATTCGTCAGCAAGAGAAGTCGCATGTCGCCGAGCAGGAGCACCATGGCGTAGCGCTTCACCCCGGCCTCCTCGGCGAAGATCTCCGTGGCGCCCTCGTAATGAAAGCCGGCGGCGCGCATCGACTCCTTGTTGAGGGGCGCCGACACGATCCCGTCGATCTCGCCGCTGAGAGCGTAGCGGGCCGCCTCGCGCGTGTAGCGCACGGCCGCCGCCCCGAGCGCCGGCTCGATCACCCCGACCTTTACCGTCGCCGGGTCGACGTCCCGATAGTCGACGACGGCGAAGGCCTCGCCGTCGCGCCGCCAGGCCGCGGGCCGCTCGACCGCGCGGAGCGCCAGCTCGAGGCCGGCCTGCTCGGCCGCGGCGGCCACCACGCGGAGGTCGCCGAGCACGATCGGCTCGCAGAACGTGCGGATCGCCGGGTCGGCGAGCGATTTCACGAGAATCTCGGGGCTGATGCCGGCGGCGTCGCCCATGGTGATGCCGATCGTCGGAAGTGCCATGCGTTCGGAGCTCCTTGCCGTGCAAGCGAGATGGGTGGTGCGTTCAGGCCTCGAGGACGCCGAGCGGCGGCGCCGCGGGCGCCGCCGCGGACGTCGCGCGGCGCTCGAGGACGGCCTCGTAGGTCGACTCGACCTGGTCGATGACGCGCTCCCAACCGTACTCGTCCTCGACGGTCCGGCGCGCGGCCGCGCCGAGGGCGCGCCGCCGCAGCGGATCGGCCAGCAGCGCGACGACCGCCGCGGCGTA
The DNA here is from genome assembly GCA_020848745.1 of Deltaproteobacteria bacterium. Lineage (NCBI taxonomy): Bacteria > Pseudomonadati > Myxococcota > Myxococcia > Deltaproteobacteria bacterium. Next base: position 87,357 of record JADLHM010000149.1, read on the forward strand.
CGCTTGCGGGCCGTCGACGTCCACCACGACGCCGTTGACGCCGTCGCGCACCGCCTTGGCCGAGCCCGCGGAGACCACGACGGCCTTCGCGGCCGCCATGTAGTTCAGGAGCTTCATCGGAAATCCCGACCACTCGCGACGGGGACAGAGCGCGAGGTCGGCAACCAGGATCAGATCACGCACCGTCGCGAAGTCGCCCGCGCTCACGAGCCGCACCCCGTCGGGCAGCCGGCGAAGACGAGGCGGAAGGTCGCGGGGTGCGGCGTGGGTCGCGAGCACGAGGAGGGCGTCACCGACCGACCGCCGCACGAGGCCGATGCTCTCGAGCAGGAGATCCAGATTCTGATAGCCGTCGACGTTCCCCGTGTAGAGCAGCACCGGACGCTCGCCGAACCCGAAACGGTCGCGGATCGCGGCCACGTCGGCGCGCGAGCACGCCGGAAACTCCTCGGGCGAGCCGCCGGGCGCGATCAGCGCGATGGCGCGTTCGTCGACTCCGCGCGCGCGGAGAAACCCGACGAGCTCCCGGCAGATCGCGATGCAGCGATCGGCGCGCCGCGGCACCTCGCGATCGGCGACGGCGCCGACCGCGCGGGCGAGACGGCGGGCGGTGCGGCTCCGGAAGTACGTCGGCAGCTCCTCCGCGAGCGCGTTGTGGCTATGATAGATGAGCGGCACGCCGGTGAGCCGCCGCGCCACGAGCCCGACGAGCGCGGCTTCGTAGTTGTGGGCGTGTATCACCTCGATCCCCTCGCCCTCGATCACCCGCACGAGGCGCACGAGCAACGCCGCGTCGAGCACCAGCTTGGCCGCGCGCGGCCCGGAGCCGACGGCGCGCAGACCCGCCATGCGCGGGATGCGCCGCACCGGCAGGCCGGCGAGCGCCTCCTCCAACCCCTCGGCGTACGTCACGACGATCGGGTCGTGGCCGCGAGCGCGCAGACCCTGCGCGAGCTTCCGGATGAGGAGCTGCGAGCCTTGCAGGGTCGGGAACGGACACGCGGCGACGATGGCCACGCGATAGCATCGCTTCCGAATGTCGCGGGCGGGCATCATGCCGCGGGCTCGCTCAGGTAGCCGAGCGCCCGCAGGCGGCGCCGCAGCTCGGCCTCGTGGTCGTGGTCGTCCGACGCTTCTGTCAGCACGAGCGCGTCGTCGGCGATGCGCGCCGTCCCCGCGATCCCCGGCAGCAACCGGCCGTCCATCCACGACGGCACGTCGAGCCCCGCGAGATGCAGCACCGACGGGGCGACGTCGACGATCGCGGCCTCCGTCGCCGGCGTCGCGGCGACGCCGCGACCCGCGAGCGCCCACAGCCCCTGCGGACGGTGACTGCCGTTCATACCGCCGCCCTTTCCCGCCACGTGCTCGCGCCGGGCGAGCCGGCGCACGCTGCGCGTCTCGTCGGGCGTCGTCGGCAGACAGGGGTGGGAATAGCCGCGATCGAGCGCCAGCTCGAGGACGAGGTCGGGCGCGGCTTCGACGAGCGGCCCGGCGTAGAGCTCGTCGCGGCGGTGCACGCGCGCGACGATCGCCGCACCAGTCTCCGGATGGCGCCAGGCGAGGAGCGCCGCGCGCAGCTCCGCGACCGCGGCGTCGTACGCGGCGCCCGGGGCGATCGTCCCGTCGGGATCGCGGCCGCGGACGTTCAGCCAGACGCTCGGCGCGTAGTTCAGCTCCTCCGAGAAGGCCCGGGTCCGCGCCATGTCGATCGCCCCGAAGCGCGACCAGCCTTCGAGCCGGCGCGCGAGCGCGCGGCCACCACGGCGCACGAGCCGTTCCTGCACTCCGCGCGGCAGGAGCGCCAGCGCCGCACGGCGGACCACGCGCGCCGCCCGCGCTCCGAGCTCGCGGCGGCCGGCGCGGAACGCGAGCCAACCCTGGTCGGCGAGCCAGCGGTTCAGGTGCAGGACCGTCGTGCCGGCGCCTCCGAACCCGTGGTCGGATGCGACCAGCACGGTCGCATCCGATGGCAGCTCGGTGAGGATCGCGCCGAGCGCGGCGTCGAGCCGTCGGTACACCTCGCGAAGCGCCCCTCGGAAGCGCGGCGCGCCCTCGGCGTCGAAGCGCGGCGAACCCGGATCCGTGAACATCCAGAAGTGATGGCTCGCGGTGTCGGCCTCACCGAAAAGCATCATGAAGCAGTCCCAGCGCTCGCGCCGCAGCACCCAGCGCGCGAGGTCGCGCTTGCGATCGACGGCTGCCAGGATCTTCGGCAGCGCATCGGCGTGCCACCCCGGGCCGATCGTCAGCTCCTGGAAGTCGGTGATGGCGTACGGACCGACGGCCCGCGTCATCTCGGCGTACAGCTCGCGCGGGTGGACGAACGACCCGTCGATGCCGGTCGCGACCGGGCTGTCGAAGCCGCCGACCATGATCCCGTTCACCGGCTCCGGCGGGTACGTAGTCGGGACGCCGATCACCGCCACGCGCCGTCCGGCGTCGGAGAGGAGCTTCCAGATCGTCGGCACGCGGCGGTCGCGGCTGCCGACGAAGGCGACCTCGTAGGTGCCGGGCACGCGGCGGGTGAAGTCGAAGATGCCGTGCTTCCCGGGGTTGGTCCCGGTCATGAACGACGACCACGCGGGAAACGTGACCGGCGGCGTCGTCGACCGCAGCACGCCGTGGGCGCCGCGCCGCCGCACGTCGGCGAGCACGGGCATGTCGCCGGCCTCGCAGAACGGCCCCGCGAGGTCCCACGTCGCCCCGTCGAGACCGATGATCGCGATCACGGGACCGTTCCGACCGCCGTCAGTGCACGTATCCGAGCGCGCGCAGGCGCTCCTCGCTGGCGGCGTCGATGGACGTGCCGGTCGACTCGACCGCGATCGACTCGGCATGGCTCTGCACCGCGCTCATGTCGGCCGTGAGCTTGTTGGCAACCTCGGTCTGCGCCGCGATGAGGTCCCGCTGCTCGCCCGGGTCGGCGACGACGTCGAAGAGCTGGTGCTCGGGGAGCCCGCGCGGGTTGCCGGCGTTGGCATGGATCACCTTCATGCCGCCGCTGCGGTACGCCTGGAGGCTGTTGCCCTCGAGCTCGCTCTCCGCGAACGCGTGATCGCGCGGCGCCGGAGCGTCGGCGGCGAGCCCGAGCGGCTTCCCGACCATCGCCTGCGGCACCTTCAGGCCCGCCGCCCGGATGAGCGTCGGCGCGACGTCGAGACTCGAGACGGCCGCGTCGCTCACGACGCCCCGCGGAGCGTCCGCGCCCGCCTTCACGATCAGCGGCACCGCCAGCTGCTCGTCGTAGAGCGTGGTGCCGTGCCACCAGCCGCCGTGCTCGTGGAACTCCTCGCCGTGATCCGCGGTGAGCAGGATCACGGCGTCGTCGTAGAGGCCCTTGGCCTTCAGCTCGGCGATGAACTTCGCGAGCTCGCCGTCGAGGAAGCGGATCGCTCCGTCGTAGGCGTCGCGGTAGGTCTCGGCGAGCGACGGATCGGGGTTCGGGTTGGCGACGCGCGCGTACGCCTCGCCGTTGTACGGGTGCACGAAGTACGGATCGTGCGGCTCCATGAAGTGCAGGAACATGAAGAACGGCCGCTGCGGGTCGCGTGCGGCGATCCAATCGAGCCCGTGCTTCACCACGACGTCCGCCGGCTGGTAGTAGTTCTCGACCCACTTCTTCTTGGAGACGAAGCGCTCGCGGATGAGACGCAGCTGGTTGTAGATCGTGAGCTGCGCGGCCGACTCGGTTGCGCCGAAGAAGAACTCCGGCTCGAGGAAGACGTACTGGTCGAAGCCCTGCTGGAAGCCGAAGAGCGGCGCGACGTTGATGTTGTTCGCGAAGCCGACCGTCGCGTAGCCGGCGCCCTGCATGACCTCGGCGAGCGTAACGACCGCGTCGGGGAGCGCGTCCGATTTGTGGATCGCCCGGTGCGACGACGGATACAGCGACGTGAAGATGGTGCCGAACGACGGCCGTGTCCACGACGCCTGCGCGTAGGCGCGCCCGAAGCGCGTACCGTCGGCGGCGAGGCCGTCGATCACGGGCGTCCGATTCGTCTTGGCGCCGTAGCACGAGAGGTGATCGGCGCGGAGCGTGTCCACCACGATCAGGAACACGTTCGGCCCCTTCGCGGGCTGACCGACCGCGCTGCGCGCGGGTGCGGACAGTTCCTTGGGGGCGCCGAGCGCCATGACGGCGCGCGCCGCGAGCACGGCGACGATCAGTCCGCCCACCGCCGCGAGGGGTGACGCCAGCCGCGGCTGCCGACGCGCCAGCGCGCGCCAGGCCAGAAAGGCGACCACGAAGAGCGCGAGCGCCGCCGCCGCGGAGGCCAGCTGGAAATGCAGGGGCGACAGCGGCGCACCGTCGAAGGTCTCGTTGAAGACGTCCCGGAACACCCGGAAGCGGCCGATGATCGTCGCCAGGACCGCGAGGACGGACGCCCCGGCGAGCCCGCAGGCGGTCGGCGCCGCCACCCGCGTCACGACTCCGAGGCCGGCGCCGATGCCGAGCCCGACGAGCGCGCCGACGCCGCCGTACGCCAGAAGCGCGAAGTACAGGAGCCCGGCGTCGAGCCCCAGGTGGCGCTCGGCGATGACGATCGCCGCCTCTCCGAGACCCACGACGACGCCGGCGAGCGCGCCCCCGGCAATCGCGCTCCCGAGCGCTCCGTTCGACGACCGGGGCGAGCTCAATCCGGGAGCTCCGCCAGGAGGTCCGCGTCGGTGTGCGTCGCGCGCAGCCCCTTCGGCGAGATCTTGAAGACGTCGGCCGCCTTCCAGTGCAGATACCGGTTCTGCTCGAGCCACTGTACGTGCGGCGCCACGCTCTCGTAGCTCTCGCCGAGCCGCTCGACGAGGTGCTGGCGGGTGTGCAGGAACGGCATGTCCTTGTTGGCGTCGTTCGCCTGACGGTACTCCTTCAGGATGCGCCGCCTGATCGTGTTGTCGGTCATCGGTTCGTGTCGATCCTCCGTCGAAATGCCCCGCCGTGACGTGGGCGGGTACCCTTGCCATCGTCCCCCGGAGGGGCGCAAGGCCCCCTCGCGGTCAGCGCCCGAGCGGCGCCTCCGGCGCCTCCGCGCCGAGCCCCGTCGGCGCGCGTCGTCCGAGGAGGGACGCCTCGTAGACGGCCGCCGTCGCACGCGCCATCCCGGCGGCGTCGAGCTCGCGCTCGGCCCGCGCGCGCGCCGCGTACCCGGCGCTCCGCAGCCGGCTCCGGTCGTCGAGGAGGGTGAGCGCCGCATCCGCGAACGCCCCCGGATCACCAGCGGGGACCACGGCGCCCGTCGTGCCGTCGACGACGAGCTCGTCGATGCCCGGCACCCGGGCCGCCACGATCGGCCGGGCGGCGGCCATCGCCGCGGGCACGAGGTCGAGCGACGGACACTCGGAGGCGCCCGCGAGACAGAGCATCGCGACCCCCCCCAACACCGACACCGGATCGTCGCCGATCCGCGTGACCGTCATCGCCGGTCCGAACGTGGCGACGCGCTCGCCGGCTGGAGACGGCGTCGCGTCCTCCTCCGAGCCGTCGTCGAGCCACACGAATCGCGCCGCCGGGTGGCGCGCCGCGATCCGTACCGCCGTCGCCCCGAAGAGACGCCGACCCGCGTCGCCACCGCCCGCGCCTCCGATCACCAGCGGACGGTGCCACACGCGGTCGCGGAGCCCGTCGAGCACCCCGAGCGCATGCGCGCGGCCGAGATCGACCCCGTCGTACACGACCCGCACTTGCCCCGCCGGCAGATCCGCCTCGGCGCTGATCGCCGCGGCGTGGGCGCGCGTGTTGGCGAGCACCGCCGTCGCGCGTCGATAGATGCGGTGGAGCAAGGTGCGCACGCGCCGCTGCTCGCGCGGATCGCCGGCCCGGCTCGCCACGATCACGACCGGGATGCCGGCGAGTCGCGCCGCGAGCGCCCCGTACGCCGCACCGGCCGGCAGGATGGCGTGCACGAGGTCGATCCCGTCGCGCCGAAACGCGCGCGCGAGCGCCACGAGCCTCCCCGGCTCGTACGCGTGCCGCCGCGGTAGCGCCGTGACCGGAACACCGAGCGGGCCGAGACGCGCGGCCGCGGGACCCGCCGCGCCGGCCAATACGTAGACGTGCGCCCGGTGCCGCCCCGCGCCGAGCGCCCGCACGAGGTCGACGACGTGCCGCGCCACGCTTGTCCGCGCCAGCGTACCGACCACGAGTGCGACGGACACCCGTCCGCCCGCGATCGGCCAGGCGCTCGGCATGCTGGACCGGTGACGCACGCGTCCCGGGGCTCAGAGACGGACGATGTTCCCGCCGATGAAGTCGCGCAGCGCGTTCCGCGTGTCGACGATCATCGGCGCCAGATGGACGATCTCGGGGTAGTTGAAGCAGCTATGGTCGGTGAGCAGCACGACGCAGTCCGTCCCGGCCTCCAGCGCCGCCCGCACGGGCACGTCGCTCATCTCCATGCCCTCCTCGCGGATGGTCGGCGCGTAGGGATCGCTGTAGGTGACCTTCGCTCCCTTATCGAGGAGCATCTTGATCACGTGCAGCGCCGGCGACTCGCGCACGTCGTTCACGTCGCGCTTGTACGCAACCCCGAGGACGTGGATGCGCGAGTTCCGCACCGCCTTGCCGTCGTTGTTGAGCGCGTCGGTCACCTTGTCGACGACAAACTTCGGCATCGACTCGTTGATCTGGCCGGCGAGCTCGATGAAGCGCGGCTCGAAGCCGTTCATCTTGGCTTTCCAGCCGAGATAGAACGGGTCGATCGGGATGCAATGCCCGCCGAGGCCGGGGCCGGGGTAGAACGGCATGAAGCCGAACGGCTTGGTCGCCGCGGCGTCGATCACCTCCCAGACGTTGATGCCGAGCTTCGCCGACATCAGCGCCAGCTCGTTCACGAGGCCGATGTTCACGCTGCGGAACGTGTTCTCGAGGAGCTTCACCATTTCGGCGACGCGCGTGGACGAGACCGGCACCACCGAGTCGATGCTCTGCTCGTAGAGCGCCTTCGCCACCTGCGTGCAGTGTGCGGTGACGCCGCCCACGACCTTCGGGATGTTGCGCGTCTGGTACCGCTTGTTGCCGGGATCGATGCGCTCCGGCGAGAAGGCCAGGAAGAAGTCGTGGCCGACCTCGAGGCCGGCCTCCTCGAGCGCCGGGAGCACCACCTCGTCGGTCGTGCCGGGATAGGTCGTCGACTCCAGGATCACCAGCTGATCCGGGCGGATGTACTTCTTGATCTCCGCGACCGCGGCCAGGATGAACGTCATGTCCGGATCCTTGGTCTTCCGCAGCGGCGTCGGCACGCAGATGTTGATCGTGTCGCAGTCCGCGATGACGGAGAAGTCGCTGGTCGCCGCGAGGCGCCCGGTCGCGACCAGCGACGCGATCTCCTCGTCGGCCGTGTCGACGATGTACGACTTGCCCGCATTGACGGCGTCGACCTTGCGCTGGTCGACGTCGATACCGACGGCCCGAAAGCCGGCGCGCGCGAACTCGATGGCGAGCGGCAGTCCGACGTAGCCGAGACCGATGACGCCGGTACGCGCCTTGCGTCCGCGAATCTTGTCCAACAACTCCATGGAAGCCTCCTTGGGGATCGACGGCCGGAACCGTCACGATAGAGGAAAGGGGTCGCGCCGACGACCGCAAAAACGCGCGCGGCGCGTCCTATAGCAAGAGCACGGGCGGGCTCACCGCTCGCAAGCGGCGAGCGCCGCCACGACGGCGTCGCGATGGCGGTCGACGCCGCGGCCGATGAAGACGGCCTGGGTCTCGACGTCGTCCTCGAGCTTCACCCAGCCGAGATCGACGCGGCCGCACGTCACGTTGAAGACGCGGTGCCAATCGCGATCGACGAGGCGGACGAGACCCTTGGCCCGGATCACGTCCGGCGGCAGCGCGTGAAGCAGCCGCTCGAACGCGACCTGCTCCAGCGGACGGCGGCCACGGTAGGCGAACGATCCGAATCCGTCGCGGGCGAGGTGCGCGGACGTCGCCGGCGGTACGCCCGCGACGCGCGCCCGGTGGCCGGCAATGTCGGTCGCGAAGAGCACGTCGGCGTCCACGGCGCCATGCAGGCTCACGAACTGGAGCGCGCGCGGGTTCAAGCGCGCGAGCCGCGCCCGCACCCGCGCCAGCGTCTCCGGCCCGGCCAGGTCGGTCTTGCTCACGACGAGGAAGTCGGCGGCCGCGATCTGCGCCGCCGCGACCTCGGTTTCGTCGAGGAAGCGCTCGACGTGCGCGGCATCCACGACCGTGATGACGGCGTCGAGCTGGAGCCCGGCGTTCTTCACCCGGTACGCGAGCGGCTCGGGGTCGGCGAGACCGGTCGATTCGATCACGATCAGATCGGGCCGCGCCGTCTCGATGATCTCCTGGATCGCCAGGTCGAATCGGTACTCGTCGATCGAGCAGCAGATGCAGCCGCTCGAAAGCTCCACCATCTTCTCGACGTAGTTGAGGCCGGTGACGACCTTGCCGTCGACGCCGATCTCGCCGATCTCGTTCACGACGAGCGCGACGCGCTTTCCGGCGAGGCCGTGCGCCAACGCGTGGACGAGCAGCGTCGTCTTGCCGCTCCCCAGGAATCCCGTGACGACGTCGACCGCGACGTGCCGTGCCGACATGGCGCCCTACGCGACGAGCGACGCGCCGATCATGTCGGCGGGGACGGTCTCGCCGAAGAGCCGCAGGATCGTCGGCGCGACGTCGTAGATCGAAAGATCGCCGAGGTCTCCCCTGAGCGGCGAGGCGCCGTCCAGGGCGGCGAGCACGAACACTCCGAACCAGTCGTGGTTGGCTTCGTCGGGGCCGGTGTCGTTCTCGAACGTATGGATCCCGCCCATGCCGACCGCGCCCACGGAACGCCACGCGAGGTCCCCGAAGTAGACGATCAGGTCGGGCGCGACGCCGCGCACCTCGCGGTAGATCTCCTGCGGCCGGAACGCGCGCGATCCGAGCGGTCGGCCGCGGTGGTCGGTGATCGCGGCGATGCCGGCGATGAGCTCGTCGCGCACCCGTTCGTAGTCGCCGGGCTCCACGAGCCCCTCGGGCTCGCGCCCTTTCACGTTCATGAAGCAGCGGCCGTAGTAGCCGCCGTCGCCCCAGGCTCGCGTGCGGCTCCAGTCGATCGCCACCTGGCCGATCGGCGTCGGCGCGGAGGGCGGATTGCGCAGCGTGAGGTAGCTCTCGCGAATCAGCCACTCGTTGAAACAGATGCCGCCGTCCATGCGCTTCGACCCGTGGTCGGACACCACGAGCACGATCGTGTCGCGCGGCACGAGCTCGAGGAGCGCCGCGAGCTCGCCGTCGAGGTGGCGATAATAGTCGCGAATCGCGGTCTCGAAGGGGTTGCCGGGCTCGTACTTGTGGTGTTCCGGGTCCATGGAGCTCCAGAACCCGTGATGCAGTCGATCGAGGCCCATCTCGACGAGCATGAAGAAGTCCCAGGGATGGGTCTTGGCGAGGTGGCGCGCGACCGCCCAGTGCTTGCGGGTCTTCGCGTACACGCGCTCGAGGAGGGCGTGTTTGTCGGCCGTTCGGAAATCGTCGACGTCGAGAACGTAGCCGCCGGAAGCCGCCTCGACCTCGGCCTTCAGGCTCGCCGGGTAGGTGTAGGTCGCTTTGGTCGACGGCGTGAGGAAACACGTCACCATGTCGCCGACGATCGGCCGCGGCGGGTAGGTTTGCGGCACGCCGAGGACGATCGAGCGCTTGCCGCTCGCGCCGAGCAGGTCCCACGACCTCGGCGCCGTCACGTGCGTCGAGTTGGCGAATGCGTAGCCGTCGTAGGAGTGGTCCTTGCGGTTGCGGAACCCGTAGCAGCCGAGTTGGCCCGGGTCCCTGCTCGCCATCATCGCGGTCCAGGCGGGCACCGTGATCGGCGGGTTCGTGCTGAGGAGGCGGCCGTGCGCGCCGCGCTCGAGGAGGCCGGCGAGCGTCGGCATCTCGCGCCGGAAGACGTCGAAGACCAGACGCGGCGGCGCCGAGTCCAGCCCGACCACGAGAACCCTGCGACCCACGTACCCTCCCCCCGAGCGGACGTCAGGACGTTCCCGGCCGCCGCAAGCGCGCACTCGTCGCCATGAGGAGCCGAGCATAGCGCGCGAGATCGTCCGCGCCCACCAGGACCGTGTCCCGCACCCGCCATCCCGACTCCCGGACGAACACGGCGAGCAGGATGCCGGCCGCGAGCGAATACGAGATCGCGGTCGAGAGCGCCGCGCCGACGATTCCGAAGCGCGGACTCAGGACCAGGTTCGAGCCGGCGTTCACGGCGAGCGCGACGCCGGCGGCGACGATGTTGATCTGCTGCCGGTTCCGGCTCGTGAAGTTGCGGCTCAGGATCTGGTACAGCGAGATCATGATGATGCCCGGCAGCATCATGAACATCGGCGGGATCGCCGGGGCGTAGCGGCTGCCGTAGAAGAGGACCATCAGCTGGCTGCCGACGCCGGCATAGAAGACGGCCGCGACGAGCGTCGCGAAGAGCGTGTGCCGGCACGTGACGGCGGTTCGCTCGTGCGCCGCCTGATCCGGCGAGCCCGCGAGCTTCGGGAAGATGACGGTGCCGATCGCGTCGGGAATCTGCAGGATCGGGTTCGTCATGTTGACCGCGATCGAGTAGAACGCGACCTGCTCCGGGCTCAGGAGGAGCGCGATCAGGTAGAGGTCGATGCGATAGTGGAGATGGGCGGCGAGCGTTTGGACGTACGACTTGGCGCCGAAGCCGAGCGTGCCGCGCCCGACTTGCCGATCCCAGCGGAACCCGAACGGCGCGACGCGATGGCACTGCATCAGCAGCCAGAGATTGCAGACCGCCAGCACCGAGACCTGCGATATGAGTGCGGCCCAGAGCTTGCCGTGGGCGAGTAGCAGCGCGGTCGCGATGCCGACGAAGCTCAGGATCGCCTTGATGATCGACTGCAGATTGTATGCGTTGAACGCCTCGACCGCCTGCAGGATCGCCATGAAATAGCTCTCGATCAGCAGGAACGGCACCAGCACGAGCGCCAGCCAGACGTACGACGAGGGCGCGCCGTCGGTAAACGGGTCGATGATCCAGTGCCCGGCGAAGTAGCACGTCGTGAGCAGGGCGAGCGACACGACGAGCGTCAGAACGAGCGAATTCGACGCGACGGTCGACACCGGCACCTTGGCCCGCCGCACGTAGTAGACGTTCGCTTGCGCCACACCCATCTTCGCGAACGTCACGAGCGTCTGCGGCAGGGTGATCAGCAACGTAAAGAGGCCGCGGTCGTGCGGACCGAGCACGCGCGCCGTGATGATCCCGGTGCCGAAGCCGAAGACGACGAGCATGAACCGGGAGCCGATCAGCCCGGCGATATCGAGCAACATGTTGCCGCTCGCCTTGCGCTTCATGATCCGCTCGCCGCCGGCGCCGCTCCGTGGTTGGCGACGACCGGCCTGAAGCGCGGCGGCAGCTTGTAGACGGCGCCGCTCGGCCCGTCCGCCACTTTCTCCGCTTCGGCGAGGAGTTCGTCCCAGAGACGGGTCACGCGCTCACCGACCGGATTGGCGGCGGCTCGCTCCTCCTCCGGCTCGCGCACGACGTGCGTGACGCCGTAGGGCGCGAGCGCCGCCGCGAGGTCGCCCACGCCGGCGAGGCGGCGGTAGTCGATGGCGCCCTGCTCGAGGGGGCTCGCCAGGGTGAAGGGCCGCAGGATGTGGTAGGGATGCGGAATCATCGCGAGTATGAGCACGTTGCCGTCCGCCGGCACCTCGCGGTTCACGAGATCCCAGAGCGGATAGCGGCGCTCGTAGCGGCGGAGGAAGGCGTCTTCGGAGAGTCGTCCGACCGCGACGCGGAAGCTGTCGGGCGCCAGCGGAGCCGCCACGCGGAAGGCCGTCCCCCCCTGCCAGAGGGCCGTCGCCGCGAACACGGCCGTCACGGCGCGGCGCGCGCGCGGTCCCAGGTCGGCGAGCGTACGGAGGGCGTACACGGCGACCACCAGGACGAGCGCCAGCGCCGGATGGATGTATCGCGGATGCGCCCACACGCCGAGGACGACGATCGCGCCGTACCCGAGCCCGACTCCGGCGAGAATCCACGCCCGCGGGTCGCGACGCACCAGCACGACCGCCGGAGCGAACGCGAGCAGGAACGGCCCGACGTCGTACGCGAAGCGGCCGACGTTCTCGAACGCGTACGGCGCCATCGTCGCGTCCCACGGGAAGCGCAACGCTTCGCGCCACGAGCCGTACGCCCCCCCGCCGCGCTTCTGGGCGTGGGTTTGCCGGTAGGCCGCGTAGTAGTCGTCGAGCCCGCGCGCGGCCTCGGCGCTCCAGTATCGACCGCCGAAGACGCCGTAGCCGAACGGGAAGATGGGGTTCCCGGTCGCGACCGCGTTCCGCAGATAACACGGCGACGCGACCAGCATCGCCACGAGCCCGAATCCGATCGTCGCGCGCAGCGCGGGACCGATCCCGCCGCGGGCGAGCGCGGTCGCGAGGATCACCACCCCGAGCAGCGCCGGCGCGAGCACCCCCATGAGCTTCGTCCCGGCGGCGAATCCGCCCATGACGGCTGCGAGCGCGAGCCAACTGCGATGGTCGGACTCGCGCCACGCGAGCACGCCGATCGTCGCGGCCACCACGTAGAGCGTGAGCGCGAACTCGACCCAGGCGCGAACCATCAGGGTCGCGGTGAAGGGCATGCAGAAGAAGAGCAGCGCCGCCCATGCTCCGACCGTCCGCCCGAAGGCGCGGCGCCCGAGCGCGAACACCGCGGCGGTCGCCAGCACGCCGAACGCGACGTTCACGAAGCGCGCCAGCACGTCGCCCCGCAGCACGAAGGCCGCGGTGAAGAGCATGTTGACGAGGTACTGCATGTACCCCCAGAAGCTCCACGGCGTCGGCACGAAGCCGCCGGACTCCGCGAAGAGGCGGGGGTACACGAGCTGATACTTCGTCTGGTCGCCCCCGACCGCCGGCGCCATGACGAGCACGCACTCGATCGCGAGGAGCCCGGATGCGAGGACCACCGCCACACGGGCGCCCGCCGGGGCGGCCGCGGCGAAGCGACCGGCCGCGCGCAGCCCGCGCGCGACACCGCTCACGGCCTCGCGTCGACCGATCCACGCCGCCGCCGCTCCCGCGGACACGAGCGTCGGCAGCCGGAGAACGCCGAGGATCCCGAGCGCCAACGTCGCATACGCGAGCAGGCCGAAGCCGAGGCCGAGGGCGAAGATCGCCTCCTCAGCGCCGTCGGCGAACGGCACCCCGCGCAGGCAGCGCCGCCCGACGCCGTACAGGACGACGAGCAACGCGATCAGGATGACGGCGTCGAGCATCAGCTCAGATAGCTTGCCGCGTAGACAGCGTACACAAGGGCCGCCCATCCGAGCAGCGCGAGCACGAGCGGCCAGGACGGCCGGGGGTTGGAAGCGTCAGTAGACATGGGGCACGAGGCGGGAGGTGCGCGAGGCGTAGGCGGCGTACTCGGGGCATCGCGCCGCCAGAGCGCGCTCCTCGATCTCGATGCGATGGACGACTGCGGCGAGGAAGAGGCCGCTCAGCGCGAGCGTCCAGCGCGCGGCGAGAACGAGCGGCAGCCCGAACGCCAGCGCCAGCTCGGCGAGGTACATCGGATGGCGGATCCGTCCGTACCAGCCGCGATCGATCAGACGCGCAGGCTCGACCGGAGCGACGAGCGGGCCGAGCTGATCGCCGAGCGCGCGACCGGCGCGGCGGTACCCGTGGACGCCCGCGGCAGCCAGCGCGGCGCCCGCGAGCTGCCACGCAGCGGCGGGGCGGCCGTGCAGCCACCATTCCACCGGCGCCGCCAGCAGGAGCAGGTAGAAGAGCGCGTGATGCCGCCGCACGAGCGCGAGGTCCGCGGCGCTCGCGACGAGGTGGCGCGGGGCACGCGCCGCCTCGGGGTCGACGAAGCGCACGAAGAGCGCCGCCAGCGTCGCGAGATGGGCGGCGAGCGGCCAGAACCCGATCAGGCGCCGTCCTCCGGACTGGCTTTCAGGCGGAGCGCGGGGGCCGCAACACGCGCGCACGCGATCTCGACGGCGCACCACACCGCGACGGCTCCTACCACCAGCGCGGCCTCGCGCGCCAGGACGAGAACGGTCGGCCAACCGAGGAGGCTCCCGAGGAAACCCGCGCGCGTAAGCCCGTCGATGTGGATCTCCCGGAAAATGGCGACCGGCGCGATGTAGTATGCGTCGGAGAACGGCCACAGGAACTGCGCCCCCTCGGGAGGGCGCGAGTCGATGGTCAGCCAGTCGAGCAGGAGATGCGAGCCGTACGCAACCGCGAACGCGAGGGCCGTCGGCAGGAACCGCTTCCCTCGCAGGCTCCGCGCGACGATCCCCGCCAGCGCGCCGAAGATCACGGCGGCGAGGATCGTGTGGCTGACGCCCCGGTGCACCAACCCGGGGCGTCCCACCACGAATCCGATCAGGAAATCGCAGTCGGGAAGATTCCCGATCACCATGAACGACACCGCGCGCCGCCACGCCCCCGCCGACGATCGGTCCCGGCTCGGGACGCGTCGCGCCGCGCGATGAACGAGATAGCCCGCCGCCGCGTGCGCGATCGGCAGCGCCATGGAGCCTCGTCAGTTTGCGGCGCGACGCTCGACCGGCTCGGCCACGTCGGCCGCCGCGGGCCGGATCGGCTCCACCACGCGCAGGCGCGGCGGCTTCTTCCGGAGCATGAAGCGCTTCTTCACGAGAAAGAACAGGTTGTAGAAGCCGTCGCGCCAGATGTTGAGCTTCGATTCGCCGATGCGCGCGCCGTAATAGATCGGCATCTCGAGGCAGCGGATGCCCGGGTGGGTGAACGCCTCGATCTTGATCTCCTCGGAGAGCGCCATGCCGTTCGACGTGAGGTCGAGCTCCGGGAGGATTTCCTTCTTGAACATCCACATGCCCGACTGCGAGTCGATGATGAACTTGAAGTAGAGCGTCATCATCGCGCCCGAAAGGATCGCGTTCCCGAGGAGGCGGATCGGGCTCTTCACCTCGCCGCTCTTCGAGTACCAGCGGCGAGCGGTGATGAAGTCGACCTTCTCCTCCAGCATCACGTACAGGAGAAGCGGCACGCTGTCCGGCGGGTAGGTTCCGTCGCCGTCCATCGTCACGATGATGTCGCCCTTGGCTGCGGCATACCCCGCCTTGTGCGCGTAGCCGTAGCCCTTGCGGCTCTCCTTGACGACACGTGCTCCCGCCGCGGTCGCGACCTCGGCGGTCCGGTCGGTCGAGTTGTTGTCGACCACGACGACCTCGTCGATGATCGGCGGCATCTGCGCCATGACGGCCGCGATGCCGTCCTCCTCGTTGTGGCACGGAATGACCACGGAAATGCGCTTGCCTCTATACATGTGGGGACCTCCGGTCGAATGGGGTTTGTGAGGTGGGAGGGCCGCGGCCGCGGGCCGCGACCCTGTCGTGATCAGTGAAGCGGGTGCGTCTCGTCGTTCGCGCGCGCGCTGCCGTTCGCGACGCCGTTCGACGTACCGTTGGCGTGGCCGTTCGCGTGCCCGTTGGCGCCGCTCAAGACCTTCTGGTTGTGGGCGGCGATCGCGCCGTTGATGCACGCGCCTTGCGCCTTCGGATGGGAGAGGATCGCCGAGGGCTTCTTCTCGGCGAGGCCGAGGGCCCGCATCGCCTTGCGGATCTTCAGTCCCCCCCATTCCTTCAGGATCTTCGGCATCATGCGGGGGTTGAAGAGGATGTTCACCGTGAGGAAGCACTCGTAGGTGCAGAAGCACTTCGTGTCGCGGATGAACTTCCGGGTCTCGTCCGCCTTCTGGCTGTACCAGATCTTCTTGAAGTCGTAGTTCACGTCACGGACGTTGCCGAGCTTGCGGTCGATCAGGAGCTCGCACGGCAGGATGTCGCCGTTCGCGAACATGCAGGCGCCGAGCGAGCCGGCGTAGCACGGGATCTGGTAGGTGTTCGTCTTGGCGATCTCCGCGATCAGACGATGACGGACGATGCGCTTCGCGTTGATGAAGTCGGCGAACGGGAACGAGTCGTACCCCGAGAGCGCGCCGGACTTCATGTCCTCTTCGATGAGATCCGCGTACTCCTCGTAGAGTTTCACGTCGAAGAACTTCGCGATCGACTCCTTCGGCGACCCGCGAGTGAGAAGCGTGAAGACGTTGTCGACCTCGAGCTCGCGGCGGAACCAGGCGTAGTTCTCGAGCAGGTGCTTGTCGTTGTGCGCCGAGACGGTCGTCTCGACGTTCACATTCAAGCGCGGATAGTGCTTCGAGAGCTTCTTCAGCTCGCGGTAGGTCTGGACCGAGCGCTCGAACAGCCCCGGGAAGACCCGGATCTCGTCGTGCAGCGCGCCGACGCCGTCGAGCGACACGTCGATACCGAGATCGAGATCGGGGCAGGACTTCAGCACGTCCTCGACGATCTTCAGCGTGCGGGCCACGGTCGAGCCGTTGGTCGGGATGCCGACGTTCCGGACGCCCGTGTTCTTGTAGAAGATCTTGACGATCTCCCCGATGTCCTTGCGGAGGAAGGGCTCGCCTCCGGTCGGTAGGAGGAACATCAGGCTCTTCCCCATGCTCGCGGTGATCTTGTCGACTTCCTCGAGCGTGAGCTCCTGCTTCTTGAACTGCATGCTCGGCGTCTCCCAGCCGGGGTGCGCGCCGTCCGCGAGCAGGCAGTGCTTGCACTTCGCGTTGCAGGCGTCGGCGATGAAGTACACCATGTACGCCGGCATCGCGCCCTTCTTCGAGAACATCTTGCTGCCGTGCCGCAGGTAGTCCAGGTAGCCCATCAGGAAGTCCTCCTAGTACTTCTTACCGCCGAGATAGGTTGCGATGCCGACGGCGCTGCCCGCGCCGGCGGCGAGAAGCTCGATGATGAGCAGGCCGCAGCTCAGCCCCCACGTACGCACCCCGCCGTGCGCGCGAATGAGCCTGAGAAACGTGATGTTTAGCACGAGAATGGTCATCAGGGCGAGAAAATTCGCGACCAGCAGCGTCCGGTTGCCGAGCGCCATGCCGACCAGCAAGAGCAGGACTGCGAGGCCCGCGAGCGGCACGCTCACGATGTACCCCGTCGGCACCGACGTATCATTGGTCCCGATTCCGTCGGCGCTTTTGCGAAGCTTCAGGCGCGCAAGCGACATAGAGCGTAGGAAGTCGACTCGCAGGAGACCCGCGAGGTCGTAGCCCTTCACGTGCTCGACCTCGAGATCGGGAAAAACCTGGACCCGATAGCCCAGGCGCGCGAGCTTCTGACCGTAGTCGGTGTCCTCGATGTTGGGATCGGCGTAGTTGGCGTCGAATCCGCCGGAGGCGATGAAGACGTCGCGCCGGATGGCGGCCGCGGTCGTGTAGAAGAGCGGCACGTCTTCACCCGCCCGCCGCACGTACGTGTAGTGCATCCAGAGGTTCTTGTAGACGCTGCAGAGATTCCGGAACCGCATCGTCGGCGACTGCACCGCCATCAGGCCCGAAAGACCCGCGTCGCGGTCGAAGGCAGCGACGAGGCGCGCCAGCGTGTCGGGCCTGACGACGACGTCCGAGTCGATGAAGAAGACGATGTCGCCGCGCGACTGCTCGACGCCCTTGTTGCGGGCGCGCCCCGGACCGAGCCGGCCGCCGCTCGGGACGACGCGGGCGCCGTGTCCGGCCGCGATCTCGCGCGAGCGATCGGTCGAGCTGTCGTCGACGACGACGATCTCGTACTCGCGATACGTGCTCGCGTTCACCGCCGCGAGACATTCTCCGAGCAAGCGCTCGGCGTTGTAGACCGGCATCACGACCGAGATGCGCGGCGCCGTCGCCGTGAGGCTGGAGGGGGAACCAGTGGGGGGCATGCAGCTCCTCTATTCGATGTGCTCGTGGAGGTCGGCGTAGGGGTCGACGGCCGCCGCGACGTTCGAGTCCATGGCGCTCATCGCCGCTTCGAGCTCGTCCTCCATGCCGGTCACGCGTTGCGGCTCGCGCTCGGCGAGATTCTGCTCCTCGCCGGGATCCTTCCCGAGGTCGAAGAGGAAGCGCTCGCCGCGCGAGGTGGAGATCAGCTTGTACGGCCCCTCGTAGATGACCCGCAGCGCGCGGTTGTAGACCTCGCCGTAGAACGACACGAACTCGGGATTGATGTGCTCCTCCGCGAGGCTGTCGTGCGCGACCTGCTGGAGGGGCGAGCCCTGGACCCCGCCCGGAAGCGGCGCGCCGATCGTCTGAAGGACGGTCGGCAGGATGTCGACGAGCTGCACGGAATCGGCGACGACGCCCTTCGGACGCGAAGCCCCGGGAAGCTTCACGACCATCGGGACGCGCAGCAGCCCTTCGTACATCATGCGGCCGCCGTGTCCGACGATGTCGTGCTCGCCGAGCAGCTCGCCGTGGTCCGCGGTCACCACGATGAGCGCGTTCTCGTAGCGGCCGCGCTCCTTGAGCTCCGCCACGAGCTCGCCGAGCGCCGCGTCCATCGCGAGGATCTGCCCGTCGTAGTTGGCCGCGACGAAATCGCGCTCATCCTTGCTGAGGTTGGCCGGTACGGCGTGCGTGAAGAGACCCTTGCGCGCGAGACGCGCGGCGTCTGGAAGCTCGCGCGCCCAGAGATCGTACGGCGGCGCCGCGATCCAGTGATGCGGCTCGAGATAGTTCATGAAGACGAACGCGGGACGGCCCGCCGGCACCTTGTCGAGCCACGCGAGGGCGGCCCCGTTGATCTCCTGGGCGCTCCGGAACGGCTTCTTCATGAAGGCCGGCGAGAACTGCTGCATGAAGCCGACGACGTGCGGGATGGGCCGCAGCAGAAGCTCCGGATGATCCTCGTAGCGCTGGAACCCCTGCGCCATGCCGAAGCCCCGAAAGAGATTCGCGAAGTTGGCGACGAAGGCGCCCGTCGCCCAGCCCCGGTCGCGCAGCGCCTCGGCGAGCGTCGTGCGGTCGTCGGCGAGCGGGAAGACGCGGCGCCGTCCGTAGATCGCCGGCCCCGTGCTCCAGCCGCCGACGTAGTGCGCGCCGTGCCGGCTCGGATACATCCCGGTGAGCATCGACGCGTGCCCCGGCACCGTCCACTGCGCCGGCGAGCGCGCCTGCGTGAAGCTGAGGCCATCGGCGGCGAGCTCGCTCAAATGCGGCGAGGTCCGGCGCTCGTAGCCGTAGGTCGACATGTGATCGGCCCGCGTCGTGTCCATCGAAATGAGGAACACGTCGGGCGCGCCGGCGGGCGCGACCGCGCGCAGCGGACGAGGATCTTCGAAGGGTGCGACCGAGAGCGGCTTTCCCCAGACCAAGCTGGCGACGACCGCCGCGACCCCCCACGTCGCGAGACGAACGCCGTCCCGCCGCACCACGCAGCCGACGAGGCGGTCGGCGGCGACTCCCACGAGCGGCAGGACCGCGAGGACCAGGACGAGTGCGACGCCGTTCGGCTCCTGCTTGCTGAAGTAGGAGCTCTGCACCTCGGTGATGCCGGTCTTGCCGATGGCGAGCGCCGCCGTCGCGACGAGCGTCACGTGCAGGAAGCCGAGCGCGCCGCTTCGCCGCCCGGCGACCAGCACGCCGATCGCGGCCGCGAGGGTGCCGACCACCACGAACATCGCCTCGGCGAGAAGGCCGGGTGGCTCGTAGACGCGCAGCAGGCCGTACACGATCGTCACGCCGAGCGCGTACGCCGCGACATCGCCGCGCCCGAGCGCGCCGAGGACCGCGCCGACCACGAGACCGCCGGCTCCCGCGATCACGAGATCCAGCGCGAGGACGATCAGCGCCTGGCGGAGCGGGATGACCCCGCCGAAGGCGTAGTTCACGGCCTGCTCGACGAGCCACCAGACGATGCCCGCCGCGAGCCCGGCTCCGAGGCCGCGGACGATGCCGGCGCCGATGCCGACGCGCGTGTCGCTTCCGGTCATGCTTCCTCTTTCTCCCTCAGTCTCCGTGCTCGCCGAAGCGCCACAGCACGCGGAACGTCGGCCGCCGTCCGCTGAGATGCGTGACGATGCCGAGTCCGACGCCGACCATGCCCCAGAAGAAGATCTGGATCGTCACGTTGAAGAAGACGTTGGCGTCGGTCATGGAGATCAACACGCCCACCATCGAGCTGAAGATCGCCCACACGATGCGCCGCATGTGCGGGTCGTGGATCTGGTCGTACCCGCGGTACAGCGCGAGCAGCGTCGCGCCGAAGATCCAGAGCATGAGTCCCCACCCGATCAAGCCGTGCTGACGGATCAGGGTGAGGTGCATGTTGTTCGAAATGTACGGACGGTCCTTCTCCGAGATGGGCGAAACGGCCTGGCGCCGGGTGCTGCCGACCCCGAGCAGCAACTGCGGAACGGGCGCCGAAAACACCTCGTGCGCCGCATCCCGGCGGCGCGCCGCCTCGGCCGTCACTTCCGGCAAAGAGAGTCGGAGGTGGGCGCCGCCGAGCGCGATCATCGTCCCCATGACGACGAACAGAGCGACGATGGCGAGGAGACGATATCGGCTCCGCCAGAGGAACGTTCCGAACGTCACCAGCAACGCAACGAAGCCCATGCGCGTCTGCGTCAGGAAGACGCCGACGAGCGCGATGGTCGCGCACGCGACCCAGAGGTCGCGCACCTCCCGGGTCCGGCTGTGCAGCATCTGCGTCAACAGGAACGGCAGTCCGAGCACGAGGTACGTCGCGAGGAGCACGGGGTTGCCGAGCGTCGACGACATCCGGGCGGCGCTCTGCGCCCCGAGCTGGTTCGCGACCCCCACCTGCATGAGGCCGATCATCGACACGGCGACCGCCGACAAGCCGACGACGGTCGCGATCTGATTGGCTTCGGTCTGCGAGAGTCGCGTCGTCACGATCAGGAAGGTCAAGAAGAACCCCGTCGCGACGTAGTACAGGACGCCCTGAATCGCGGAGGCGGGATCGCCCGAGAAGAGCGCCGCGACGAGCGCGAAGCCGACGAACGCGCCGATCGCGCCGTTCACCGGCGTATCGTAGATGCAGAGTCGGTGGCGCGGCGACCGCTGCACGGCGATCCACGCCGCCGTCACGGCCACGAAGAACTCGAACGGGCTCAGCTTGAACGTGCCGATCTCGAGCTGGAACGGGTAGTGGAAGAGGCCCGGGAGCAACGCGGCCGACAGGAACAACGCGGTCAGCAGGAGCCCCAGGGTCATCCACCGGTTCAACACCTTGATGAACGTCAGAGTGACCAACCGGACGTCGAGCCACCATCCGCGGTTCTCGATGTAGATCTCGTCGTAGCGGAGCTTGTCGCGGGGGTGCGTAAAGTAGCCGCCGCGGACCTGCGCGAGGCCGGTCATACCCGGATTCACCGCGAAGCGCCGGAGATAGCCCGGGATCTCGCGCGAGAGCGTCTCCAGGAATATCGGCCGCACGGGACGCGGTCCGACCAAGTTCATCGTGCCGAAGATGACGTTGAAGAGCTGCGGGATCTCGTCGAGCTTCGCGCGCTTCAGCAGGCGGCCGATGCGCGTGTAGAAGCCGTCGGAGTGCTCGAGCAGGCGCGCGCCGATCCGCTGCTCGGCGCCGACCTCGAGCGTGCGGAACTTGTAGATGGTGAAGGCGGCGGCGCCACGCCCGAGGCGTTTGCCGCGATAGAGGATCGGGCCCGGACTCGTGAGCTTGATCGCGACCGCAATGACGAACGCGAGGGGCGACAACACCACGAGGCCGATGATCGCCGCGAGGCGCTGCCAGATGGGCGTCGCCCCGCCGATCACCGTGAGCGCGGCGGACTCGGCGGACGGACGCGCCAGCTCTGGCGCCTCGATGCTCGGCATCCGCGGGGTGACGGATGCGCTGCTGACGGGAGTGAGCATGCTCATGGATCTCAGGATCCTCGGGCTGCCAGGCCGACGGCGGCCGCGGTTGGCACTGCGGGGTGAGAAGCGACGGCGCGGGCGCGCGCCTGTTGCCACATGTCGTACCAATTCATGAACACGAGCAGCGTCCACAACGGGCGACTGTGGTCCATCTGCATGGAATCGTGCTCGGCGATCAGCCGGCGCACGTAGAACGGCTCGAAGAGGCCGACCCGCCCGAGCGCCGTCGGCGACAACACGTCGGCGACCATGTCGCGCAGGTCGTTGCGAAGCCAGGTCGCGACCGGCACGTTGAAGCCGCGCTTCTTCGCTTGCAGGATCGATGCGGGGACGTGCTCGGCGAGCGCCCGCTTCAGGATCCACTTCTTGTTGAAGCGGCGGAGCTTCACGTCGCTCGGGAGCCGCGCCGCGAGTTCGACCAGCTTGGTGTCGAGAAACGGCACGCGCGCCTCGAGCGAGTGCGCCATGCTCATGCGGTCGGCCTTCGTGAGGATGTCGTCCGGCAAGAAGATGTGCGAGTCGATCGCGAGGAGCTGCGCGAGCCAGTCGTCGGTTCCGGCGCGCTCCGCGGCGGCGCGGAACAGCGCCGCGGTCTCGAGCCGCGGGTCGTGGGCCTCGCGCACGCAAAGCTCGGCTTGCGCCGCTTCCGACAACACCACCTTCCACCAGAAATGCCCGTCGGCGAGCGGCAGAGCGGCGCCGGCAACGAAGCGTTTCGCCTTGTAGTCGAGGCTCACCCTGGCGTGAGAGACCGGCAGCCGTCGAATGACCGCGGGGACGAGGCTCCGGCCGACCACCCCCGGCAGCCGCCGGTAGAGCGCGGCGAGCTTGCCGGCGAGATAGGTCTCGTATCCGGCGAAAACCTCGTCGCCGCCCTCGCCCGACAGCACCACCTTCACGTGCCGGTGCGCGAGCTCGGACACGTAGTAGACCGGCACGGCGGACGAATCGGCGAAGGGCTCCCCGAAGTGTCGCACCAGCGCCGGCAGCACGCGGAGCGCGTCGGGCCGCACGACGATCTCGTGATGCTCGGTCCCGTAGCGGGTCGCGACCTGGCGCGCGAGCTCGAGTTCGTCGAAGCTCTTCTCCTCGAATCCGACCGAGAAGGTCTGGATCCTCTGCGGCGCCATCTCGCTCATGAGCCCGACGAGACCGCTCGAATCGACGCCGCCCGACAGGAACACCCCGATCGGAACGTCGGAGAGGAGATGGCTCTTCACCGCGGCGCGCAGCGCCTCCCGCACCTCCTCGACGTAGTCCTCGGCGCGCCGCGCCGAGGTCTCGGGAGCGAAGCGCAGCTGCCAGTACCGCCGCTCGGCGAGCGCCCGGCCCGGGGCGAAGGTCGCCTGCGTGCCGGGTTCGAGCTTCCTCACGCCCGCGAAGATGCTGCCGGGCGCCGGAATGTATCCGAGCGACAGGTAGTGATGGAGGCTCGTGAGGTCGAGATCCTCGCACCAGCCGCCGGCCATGAGCGCGGTGATCTCCGAGGCGAACGCCACCGCGCCGGGTCGGGTCGCGACGTAGAGCGGCTTGATGCCGATCCGGTCGCGCGCGAGGCAGAGGATGCGCTTGCGGGCGTCCCACAGCGCGAGCGCGAACATGCCGTCGAGATGACGGACGAAATCCTCGCCGTGCTCCTCGTAGAGATGGGGGATGACGGCGACGTCCGAGTGCGACGTGACCCGATGGCCGCGCGCCTCGAGCTCTCGACGCAGCGCCGGCGAATTGTAGATTTCGCCGTTGCAGACCACGACGACCGAGCCCTCCTCGTTGGCGAGCGGCTGATGTCCGCCCTCGAGGTCGTTGATGCTGAGACGGGTCATGCCCATCCCGAACGCGCCGTCGAGGAAATGCCCCTCGTGGTCGGGTCCGCGATGCACGATCGCCGAGCACATCCGATGGAGCGTCCCGTCGCTCATCGGCGTACCGTCACCGTAGTTGTATTGGCCGACTATCCCGCACATGTCAGACGATCTCGAAC
This sequence comes from Deltaproteobacteria bacterium, assembly GCA_020848745.1. Taxonomy (NCBI): domain Bacteria; kingdom Pseudomonadati; phylum Myxococcota; class Myxococcia; species Deltaproteobacteria bacterium. The sequence goes on from JADLHM010000149.1 coordinate 111,051, forward strand.
GAAACGTTCAGGCGCGCGCGCGCGCGGCGGCATCCATGAGCACGCCACGGATGTGTCGCCAACGCTCGGCGCCCACGAGCTGCTTTCCGAGCTTCTTCACGGCGTGAAACGACTGCAGGGTCGCGAGGGCCACGCGGCGGCCCGTGCAGACCTGACGAAGGAACTCCGGCGTGGTGCGTTGCTTCACCGCGATACGCGGCACTTCGTAGGGATCGGTGCGGACCGAAACGAGCCCCGGCTCGCTCGTACAGAAGGCGCGATAGCCGAGCTCCTTGATGAGTGCGCCCATGCCCGGCGCGGCGCTGCCGCGCGGCAACGACGCGAAGTGCACGGCTTGTCCGAGCCCGTCCTCCAGGATGCGCTTCGACTCGCCGAACTCGCGGCGGATCTCGTCGGGATCGGCCCGGTGGAGGAAGGGATGCGTGAGCGAATGGCTTCCGATCTCCATGCCGGCCGCGACCATCTCGCGGAGCTCGCGCCAGCCGAGCGCCCGCGGGGCGCCCACCTGGCTCGCGATCACGAAGAAGCACCCCGGCCAGCCGCGCTCGGCCAGCCGGGCGAACGCGACCGTGTAGTCCGTGAGATAGCCGTCGTCGAACGAGAGGACGAAGCGGCCCGACGACGGCGTCGCGAGCACGTCGACAAGCCGGCTCGGCCGCAGCCCGGGCGCGTCGAGGGCGGCGAGGTGCGCGGCGAACTGGGCCTGGCTCAGGACGTACGCCTGCGCCGCGGGCGCCGGCGCATCGGGGCGCTCGACGAAGTTGTGGTACGCGAAGATCGCGGCGCCGTTCATCGCGGCTCCGCGACGAGGGCGGCGAGGCCGTTCGCGGCGTGTTCGCCGCCCGCGGCGACCGCCGCGTAGACGGCCTCGAGACGCCGCACCATGCTGCGGGAGCCGTAGCGCTCCTCGACGACCCGCCGCGCCGCCGATCCGAGCCGGGTCGCGAGCGCGCCATCGTCGAGCACGCGCCCGACCGCCGCCGCCATGGCGTCCGGGTCGCCCGCCGGCACGAGCAGCCCGCTCCGTCCGTCGGCAACGACCTCCGGGTTTCCGCCGACCGTGGTCGCGACGACGGGCAACCCCATCGCCATCGCCTCGAGGAGCGCGTTCGACATGCCTTCGGTGCGCGACGGCAACACGAACGCGTCGAGCGCCGCCAGCACCTCGCGGACGTCGGCGCGATCTCCGAGCAGCCGCACCCGTGACGCCAGGCCGCGCGCGGCGACGTCGCGCTCGATCTCCGACCGCAGCGGGCCGTCACCGACGACGACCGCCGCGAGCGTGCGCCCCGCGTCGCCGAGCGCGTGGACCGCGGCGATCAGCGTCGCGGTGCCCTTGCGCGGCTCCAGGCGGCCGACCGTGCCGATCACCGGCGTCGCCGCGTCGAGGCCGAGCGCCGCTTTCGCGGCGGCACGGTCCGCGCCCGGCCGGAAGCGATTCGTATCGACGCCGCTCGGGATCACGTCCGTCCGCCCCCCTGCCCGGCCGCTCGGCCGCAGGATCTCGGCGTTCACGACGATGCGATCCGCCGCGTGCACCACGAGATCGGCGAGCCAGCGCTGTACGCCGCGCTCCTTGTTGACGCTTCGCCGCGCCGCGACCATCCGGCAACCGCCCGCGCGCCGGGCCGCCAGGAGCGCGATCGTTCCGGCGCGCCACTCGAAGTACTGCACGATGCCGACACCGTGCGCCCGCAGCGCCGCTGCGGCCTCCCGCACGCAGCGGAGGAAATCGCGGCCCACCATCGACGGCCCGAGGCCGAGCTCGACGAGCGGTACCCCCGCCGCGCGGATCTGGTCCCCGAGCGGGCCGTGCCCCTTGGCGCAGACGACGATCGGCGTGAAGCGCGCGCGGTCGATCAGCCGCAGCACCTCGAGGAGGTGCCGTTGCGTACCGCCGCTCACGAGCTCGGGCGAAAAGAACGCGATCGCGCGGGGGGTCTGGTCAGGCGAGGACGACACGGCGGGAGCTCACGTAGCGTTTGAAGACGACGGTCAGCACGACGAGGATGTAGGTGATGGGATTCAACCACATGTCGGCGAAGAAACTGTAGAAGAGCAACAGCACGAGGCTGGGTTCGAGGGCGGCCGCGATCCAGCGCAGATCCGACGGCGTCGCCGGAGAGCGTTGGATCCACCGAATATCACGCAGGGTCACCCAGTAGAGCAGCAAGAAGAGCGCGAAGCAGAAAATCCCGCCTTCGCTGAGCGCCCAGATGTAGGAATTGTGCGGCGGTCTATAGAACGGATCGTTGTAGACCTGTCGGGCGACCTCGCGGAAGTTTCCGAGCCCGATCCCGAAGATCGGATATTCGAGGAAGATGTCCCATCCGAGGCCGACGGTCTCGACGCGGCGCTCGGTCGAGTGGGTGCCGAGGTTGCCGCCCCGTCCCTGTGCGAACGGATTGAGGTTCGCGATGCGGTCGAGGTTCTCCTGGGGCACGATCGTGAGCATCATGCCGACCATCAGGAAGGCCAGGAGAATCACCTTGATGCGGCCGCCCCTCATCGCGCCGCGCTCGCGGGTCAGGAGGTACAGGAGCACCCCGAGTCCGAGGAAGCCGCTGCGCGACGCGGTGAGCAGCACCGTCAGCACGAGCGACCCGATCACGCCGTAGATGACGAGACGCACCGCCGGCGACTTCTGCGTCTGCCCGAGATACCACCAGAATGCCGCCTGCATGAGGCAGAGGAACGCGAGGCGGTTCGAGTTCGTGCCCATCGAGAATGCCGCCGCCGCGCGTCCGTCGGCGGTCGCACCCGTTGCCCAGCCTGCGAGCGCCGAGGGAACGACCATGACGAGGCAGAGCAAGATGACGGTGATCGCCATCTTGATGTGGCGCTTGGTGGTCAGGAACTTCGCGGCGAGGATGATGAACGCGAACCGCGTCACGAAATCACGCGTGAGCGGCGCCGTCTGATCGAGCGTACGGACCTTGCCCCAGGTGATCCTGAGGTCCGGAAACGTCCAGTACGACGCGAAGGTTCCGAAGAGGAACACCACCCCCAGCAGCACGTACAGCTGCACCTGCCGGACCCGGGCGATCCAGAAATCCGGACGCTGCGAGAGCTCGGCGAGCAGGATCACCGACAGGATGATGCCGAGGACGTTGTTGATCGTCAGGAGCCCCCCGCCGCGTATGGGGGTCGGGTAGCTCGCGAAGAGGTAGTTCGTGAGGAGCAGCAAGATGCCGATCTCGGGTCGCGCGACCACGACCACGAGCAACATCGACGCGACGATGAGCGCGACCGCGGTCGCCTCCTGGCCGGCCCGCGTCGCGACCACCAGGAGCGCCCCGAGCACGGCGAGCCCCACGAGCCCGAGGGCGGAAACGCCGCGACCGCCGCGGGCCGGCGTGCGAGACCCCGGCAGCACCTGCTCGGTCGCGACGGTCATCGCTCCTCGTCGATCTGCGCGCGACGGCGGTCGCGGCTCAGATCATCTCCTCGAGGAACGCCGGCAAATAGCTCTTGCGGCGGTTGAAGAGCGCCCCCAGCATCTTGGTGCCCGCCCGTTCGAGCTGGCGCTTGGCGCGCTGCGCCTCGTCGATGCGCGTCCGGTCCGCTTCGACCACGAAGACGGCTCCGTCCGTGTGCGGGCCGAGGATCAGGGCGTCGGTGTAGACGTTCACGGGCGCGGAGTCGAAGACGACGAACTGGAACCGCTCGTGGAGCTTCTCCATCACCTCCGCGAAGCGGGACGACTCGAGGATCGCCGAGGGCGAGCTCTCGTAGTGGCCGCTCGTGATGACGAAGAGCCCAGGCTGCGCCGTCGCCTGCACGACGGTCTCCATGCCCTGCCGGCCTTCGACGAGCTCCGCGAACCCGCCGTTCCGACGGATCGGGAACACCTGCTCGAGCGCGGGCGTGCGGAAATTCGCTTCGATGAGGAGGACGTCGAGCTTCTTGCGCTTGGCCAGCGTCGACGCGAAGAGCGCCGCCGTCGTGGTCGCGCCTTCTCCATGCTGGGATGCGACGACCATCAGGTCGCGGAGCACCGGCTGCTCCCGGCTCGGCAGAAGCACGTGCGTCCCGAGCCGCTGATAGGCCTCCTCGATGTCGGGCGCGAGGTCGAAATCGATGTGCAGACTGCCGTGCGACCGCGCGCCGTTCGCCTTCGGGGCGCGGCGCCACCAGGAGCGCCGCGGCTGCGGCTCGCCCGCGGCGGGGCTCGGGGCCGCCCCTTCCCGCTCCTCCTGCGCCCGCTGCAGCGCCTCGTAGATCTTGCTCATGACCGTTCGACCTCGACGACGTCGCTGATGTCGGGAATGACCGCGAAGACGGGAAGCTCGAGATACTGCTCGACCTGCTCTTCGAGCTTGAAGTTCCGGCCGAGGAACTCGACGCCGACCGCCGAGCCGACTCCGAGGCCGATGCCGGCGATGAGCGCCGCGAGCACCATCACCAGGCTCATTTGGTTGAACGGCTTCAGCGCGAGGCTGGCAGGGTCGAGCACGCTGACGTTGACGATGCCCTTCCTGTCGAGCGCCTCCGCGATGCGCGCCTCGTCCTGCTTCCGTTCGAACATCCGGTACGCCTCGCGCGCGGACGACACGTCCTGCTCGAGCGACGCGAGCTCGATGGTCTTCTTGCGCAACGCGACCGCGGTTTCCTCGTTCTGGTCACGCCAGTTGTCGAGGAAGGTCGGCAGCGCCTTCACCCGCTCGCGCAGGTCGAAGAGATTCCGTTCGTGGTGGAGGATCTCCTGCGTGAGCACCTCGCGAATGGGGTTGGCGCTCATGCGCTCGCGCCCGGGCACGCCGGCGCTCGCCTTCGCAAGCGCGAGGCGTCCCTTCAAGATCGCGATCTCGCCGTCGAGGTCGGAGACCGTGCGGTCCTCGTCGGTGTAGAGCTGCTTCGCGTTCGCACGCTTGGCCTCGAGCTCCCCGAGCTTCGTCACGAGCACCTGCGCCTCGGGATTGATGCGCTCGGAGTCGGCAAAGATGCGCTCGGGCTGCTCGGCGAGCTGCTGCTTCATGATCTCGAGGTTGCGCTCGGCGACGCTGATCTTGTTGGTCTGCGTACGGAGCACGTCGCGATACCGGACCGCGTCCTTCACGGCCCAGCGGATCTGATCCTCCGGAACGACGATGCGCTCCCGTTCGACGAAATCGGAGAGCTTCCCCTCCGCGTGCTGCACGCGCTCGCGTTGCCGCGTGAGCTCCTCCTCGAAGAACCGCGCGGCGCCGTTCGCCCCGTGCACCTGGGCGTGGCGATCGAGGTAGGCGTCGACGAGCGTCTGCAGGATCTGTTGCCCCTTCTGCGGGTCGCGGGCGAAGAGCTCGACGGCGATCACGTTCGACTGCGGTGTCGGGCCGACCGAGAGCATGCTCCGCAACACGCCGACCTGCTCGTCCGCCGAAAGGTCCGTGTCGGCGCCGAAGATCGGCGTGCCGGCGGCGTTCATGCGATCGAGCACCTGGCGGGAGAGCTCGGCGCTCTTCAAGATCTCGATCTCGGAATTGACCTGCTCGGTGGTGGCCGAGACCGGGAGCGTGATCTCGCGCTGCTCGCCGGAGCTCACCTGCACCTCGGCGCGTCCCGGTCGGATCATCACCTTGGAGGTGCTCTTGTAGATGCGCGGACGCGTGAGGCCGGTCATCAGCATCGCCAGCACGACGACCGCGATCACGACCAGCACCTGCCACTTCCGCTTGAACACCGCGTAGAGCATGAGCTTGATGGCCGCGGCGCCATCCTGTTGCGGCGGAGCCTCGGCGAAGTACGGAAGCCCTCCGCCGTTCGTCTTCATGATCTCAGGTTGCACCTTGACCCTCGTCGCTCACGGGATGGGAATCGGCGCGGTCGCGCCGGCGCGCGACTCGACCGGGAGAATGTCGCGGATGTACTGCTTCACGAAGACGCCCGCGTTGGCGATGCGGGTCGCCGGAACGAACACGATGTCGTTGCCGGAGAGACGCACGACCTCGGGCGTCCCGTTCATCACCACGTCCTCGAGATCGACGCGGCTCGCGTTGTAGTCGCCGTTCGAGCCGCGCGCGATGTAGAGCACGTCCTTCTTCTGGGCCGAGTCTTTGAAGCCCCCGACCGCCATCACGGCCTGGAGCGGAGTCATCCCCTCCTGCACCGTCACGAACCCCGGCCGGTTCACCTCGCCACCGACGTACACCCGTCGATCGCCGATGCCGGTCACGATCACCACCACCTCCGGGTTCTTGAGGTAGCGCGAGGACCGCTGCTTGATGACCTCGGCGAGCTCGAGCGGCGTCATCCCCTCGGCGAGGATCTCGCCGGTGACGTCGAGGCTGATCATGCCGTCGGGCCGGACCGGCAGCTCCTGGTCGCGCGCGTGGTGATACGGGAACTTCACGTTCAGCTTGTCGCCGACCATGAGGCGATACTCGCCGCGCTGGATCGGACCACGCTGCCGCGCCATCACGTCCTCGGGCGACTCGAGCTTGCGGGTGCCAACGCTGCTGCATGCCGCAAGCACGATCGGCAGGAGCCACGCGCCCGCGCACAGCATCCGGATCGCACGTCTCGGGTGAGGTGTCTTCTGGGTCATCGCCGTCGTTTCCTCGCTACCGGCGGAGCACGAGCGCCGGCCTCGACCAGAGGCGAGGCTCCGCCATCGCAGATTGCGTAAGTAGTGACAATCTCTTCACAACCAGCACCACCCTAGCTCAAGTCGGCTGGGTTCACCCAGCCGAGAAATGAATTTCTTGCGATCTAGAGGCGGCCGACGGCCGCGAGAGGCACTTCCACCGAGGTTCCTTGCCGCAGGAAATCCATCAAGACCCGAATCCGGCCCCGCTCGGGACACGGCTTCTCGATGATCGCTACCAGTCCGGCGAAGGGTCCGCGCTTGATGCGCACGCGCTCCCCGGCCCGGAAGGTCCGGTCGGGCCTGATGATTCCGTCTGGACCGGTCTGCTCGCGGAGAAAGTTGACGATGCCACGCCCGATCGGCGTTGGGATCTCCCCGAAGGAGACGAAGCCCTTGATCCCCGGGCTCCAGCTCACCGCATGGTACGCGGCGTGGAGCACGATGTCGACGAAGAGGTAGCCCGGGAAGAGCGGTACCGTCGCCCAATCGTTCGTCCAGCCGACCGGCTCCAGGATACGCGGGCAGAAGGCCGCGATGCCGCGTCGCCCGAGGCTCAGGAGCGCCTGATCTTCCTTGCGAGATTTGGTGCGGACGACGAACCATTCCTGCTGTGGGGTGTGCATTGGCGGAGAGAGAAATCTGGCTTGAAATCGGAGCAAGTTCGATGCCACGGAATCGCGCTAAACCTCGACATTCCACACCTTTTCCGCCACACCGCAGCATCGGCTTTCTGCCTGCTGAGGCGTGGACCTGCGGCGCGAACGGCGAGCCGCGCGCAACGACCTCGGCGCCGAGGATTCAAGCTGTCCGATCGTCCAGACGTTGCGATTCTGCCGTATCGTGCACCGTCGTCAGGTGATGGCCTGACACGGCACCGAGGAAACCGAGTCACACTGAGAGGTTAGGCATGCAGCCTCGCAACGCGCTTGCGCCGTCCCGCCGACATCCGGTCTCCGCTCGACGGCGGGAGCCGTCACGCCGGGAAGCGGCGACGCGGACGCGGATCCCCGCGGAAACGCACGTCACGGGAAGGCGTCGTCGTCGAGCCCCGGCGGGTCGTCGGGCGGCGAAGCCTCGTCGTCGAGCCCCGGCCCCTCCTCGATCGGGAAACCTCCCGCGGCCACGGGCGGCGCCCCGTCGGTCATCCGCGGCCCCGGCAGCACGAGCGTCCTGCCGGCCGCGATCACGTTCGGGTTGTCGAGCCACGGGTTCGCAGCCTTGATCGCCGCGAGCACCCGGGGCGCGGCGCTGCCGTAGTACCGCACCGCCAGATCCGTGATCGTATCGCCGCCGCTCACCGTGACGCGGAGATCGCCGGTCTGCGGTACGCGGGTGGACTGCGCCCGCGCCTCCTCGACGCGGCGGGGCGTCTCCCCCGGTGTCGGCGTCGCGGCGAGCGTCGGCGTCGCGGTCGACGTCCCGGAGGGCGTCGGGCTCGACGTCGGCTCGCTCGTCCCGGTCGCCGCGGGCTCCACGGCGGCGGCCGCGGGCATCTGCGGGGTCCCGGACGGGCGCGGCGTGGCCGTCGCGGCGACGACGGTCGCCGACGCGACCCGCGGCGCGAACGTCCGACCGCCGCCGCGGGCCACCATCAACCCGCCGCCCGCGAGCGCGCCGCCGAGAACCGCCGCCGTGAGCAGCGCGGCCGCGCGCCCCATCCGGCTCGGCGCCCACGTGACCTGGCGACGCAGGTCGCGCATCGCCTCGCCGATCTCGCGCCAGCCGATCGTCCGCTTGCCGCGCGCGTAGGCCGTCACGAGCGCGTTGTCGCAGGCCGCATTCACGAGCCGCGGCACGCCACCCGAGAACCACCAAAGGCGCAAGAGCGCGGCCGACGTGAAGAGGCCGCGCACGTCGCCGCCTGCCGCCGCGATGCGGGCCGCCACGTACGCCTTCACCTCCGAACGCCCGAGCGGCCGCAACCGCGCGCTCACCGAGATCCGCTGGCGGAGCTGTCGGATCTCCGGACGCGCCAGCAGGGCATCGAACTCCGGCTGCCCGGCCAGGACGAGCTGCAAGATCTTCTCTTTCGCCGTCTCCAGGTTCGAGAGCAGCCGGAGCTCCTCCAGCACCGGGATCGTGAGATCCTGCGCCTCGTCGATCAGCACGACGACGTTGCCGCCGCGCGCCAGCGTGGTGAGGAGTTCGGCGTTCAGCGCCTCGAGCATGTCGAGCTTGGTCGCGCCCGGGGCCGGCGGGCGCCCGAGATCCGAGAGGATGAAGCGCAGCATCTCCTCGAAGCCGATCGCCGGGTTGATGACCAGCACGCTCCGCGTCTCGCGCGGGAGCTCCGAAAGGAGCCGCCGCAGCAGCGTCGTCTTGCCGGTGCCCGCCTCGCCGATCAACGAGACGAATCCCTTGCGGTCGACGACCCCGTAGTGCAGCGCCGCGAGCGCCTCGCGGTAGCTCGCGTTCAGGTACAGGAACTTCGGATCGGGGGTGAGATTGAACGGCTTCTCGCGGAAGCCGAAAAACGCGCGATACACGCCGTCACCTCACCGGGAGCGATCCACGGCGGCTCAGCTGACCCGGGACATGCGACGCGATCAGCCGACCAGGGCCTGGTCGGGCTCGCCGCGCTCGCGACCGCGGAAGTCCTCCCGTTGCAGCGTGTGCAGCTTCATCTTGCGATGCAGCGTCGCCGCGTCGACCAGCGCGTGCTTCGCGCTCAGGTTGATGCTGCCGCGATTCTTCTTCAGCACGTGGCTGA